>NZ_VOZE01000008.1:0-115603 GCF_013419925.1 Acinetobacter sp. YH12045
GTTTCAGAAAGCTTCTTTGAATCGATATATTTCATCCGCAGATTATGCATGAATATTTAAAATTCTTCGGTACAAATAATCAGCAAGAGACTGTTCGTTTTTTGATTTATGAAAGAGGCTTAATATATTAATAAATAAAAAGTAAATGACCGGAATCCGCTATATCAGTGAAATTGCGACAGTCTTATCAATAAAATCGCTATTAAATATGTAAAAAACGCATTTTCTTGATAGATAAAATCTCGTTATGCTGTGCATTGTTATAATAGAAATTACTAGCTGTACGCCATGTATTTATATACTGATTTTGACCAGCAACTGGTTAATGAACGTGTTGCACAGTTCCGTGATCAAACGGAACGTTATTTAGCAGGTAAATTGACGGAAGATGAATACCGTCCACTGCGTCTTCAAAACGGCCTTTATGTACAGCGTTATGCACCGATGCTACGTATTGCAGTACCTTATGGCCTGATGAATTCTAAACAATTACGTAAAATTGCGTCATTGGCTCAGGACTATGACCGTGGTTATGCGCACGTATCTACTCGTCAAAACATTCAGTTTAACTGGCCTGCACTAGAAAATGTGCCTGATATGTTACAAGAGCTCGCATCTGTTCAAATGCATGCGATTCAAACTTCGGGTAACTGTATTCGTAACACAACTACTGACCAATATGCAGGTGTGGTTGCGGGTGAAATTGCTGACCCACGCCCAACGTGTGAATTGATTCGTCAATGGTCAACTTTCCACCCAGAATTCGCTTTCTTGCCACGTAAGTTCAAGATTGCAGTTTCAGCACTGGAAGAAACTGATCGTGCGGCAACGTCTTTCCATGATATCGGTGTGTATATCGTGAAAAATGAAGCAGGCGAGATTGGCTATAAAATCAAAGTTGGTGGTGGTTTAGGCCGTACACCAGTGATTGGTAGCTTTATTCGTGACTTCTTGCCACGTGAAGATTTGATTGCTTATTTAGAAGCGGTACTTCGTGTATACAACTTACACGGTCGTCGTGATAACAAATATAAAGCGCGTATCAAAATTTTGGTGAAAGCATTAACACCAGAAGTATTTGCAGAGAAAGTAGAAGCTGAATTTGCACATACCATCAAAACATTAAAAATTGATGCTGATACCTTGGCGAAAATGGATGAGAACTTCACACCATTTGATTACCAAGATTATGCAGATGAAGATTTCACAGAGCAATTTGCCGCAGAGCCGAAATTTAAACAATGGTTCAACATCAACACCAATGCACATAAAGTCAAAGGTTACCGCATCGTTACGATTTCTTTGAAACGTGCGGGTATTGCACCAGGCGATATGACTGTTGAAGAAATGAACCTGATTGCTGACTTGGCTGACAAATATACCTTTGGTGAGTTCCGTACCACACATGAGCAAAACATTGCGCTTGTAGATGTACCGCAAAAAGATTTGTTTGATCTATGGAAAATCCTTGATCAACATAATCTTGCACGTGCGCATATTGGATTCTTAACCGACATCATTTGCTGCCCAGGCGGTGATTTCTGTTCATTGGCAAATGCGAAATCGATTCCAATTTCTGAAGCCATTACACGTCGTTTTGATGACTTAGATACCATTTACAATTTAGGTAAATTGGATCTGAACATCTCTGGTTGTATGAATGCGTGTGGTCACCACCATGTCGGTAATATCGGTATTTTAGGTGTAGATAAAAAGGGTGCTGAGTTCTATCAAATCACTTTGGGTGGTAATGCCGACCATGATGCATCAATTGGTGACATCTTAGGCCCATCATTTGCAGCCGAAGTTGTACCAGACATCATTGAAGAAATCTTAAATACTTATCTAGACCTTCGTGCAGAAGGCGAAGAGTTTATTGATACTTACCGCCGTGTTGGCATCCAACCATTTAAGGAGCGTGCATATGCTTAATACAGCACTACAAGTCCTCTCTAAAGATGGCTCGATTGCAGACAATACTTACCAAGTCATTGGTGAAGATGGTGTGTTGCCACAAGGTGACGTGGTTTTAACAGTTGAGCAGTTAGATCAACTTGCGAATGTGTCTGGTAAAAAAGCACTTTTCGTAACGGTGGATGCTTCACCTGAAACCAATGAATTCCCGCTTGATCAGTTAGATGCAATCTTTATCGAGTTTGCTGGTTTTAATGATGGTCGTGGCTATTCATTTGCTGCATTGTTACGTCGCCAAGGTTTCCAAGGCGAACTACGTGCGACAGGTGATGTATTCAAAGACGTGTTGAACTACATGAAGCGTTCAGGTTTCGATACTTTTGTGGTGAAAGAAGGTAAAGATATTGCTGAAGCCGCTGCTGGCTTAGGTGATTTTACCAATCCATACCAAGCATCAACTGCTGTGCCGCAAGCACATTATCAAACAGGTGCTTAAGTAACTTGATTGATAAAAAAAGCCTCCATTCGGAGGCTTTTTTATAGATCGAAATACTTTTAATGAGTGATTATTCGTTTTCAAGCTGGCAATTGACCATCCATTTAATACCGAACTGATCGGTAAATGCACCATACAGTGCACCCCAAAAGGTCTTTTCGAGAGGCATTTCTATAGAGCCACTTTTGGACAATGCATCAAACAGTCGTTTGGCCTCAGCTTGTTCACTGCTTTCTAAATTAATCGAAATATAATGATTGCTGCCTACTGTAAAGGGTTGGTTAGTTTGTGCACAAAATTGTTCGCTGACATCAGAGGCCATCAGCACGGTAAATTCATTGATCGGTAGGGAAATATGCATAATTTTTTGCTGTTCTGCATCAGACAGTGAAATGCCTTCCTCAGCAGGCATATCACCATAACGCATTACATTGAGGAACTCTCCACCAAATACAGAACGATAAAAATTAAACGCTGCCTCGGTATTGCCTTGAAAATTCAAGTAGTGATTGAGCTGCATAATGGTCATCCATTTTTTATTATGTCGACATTTATTTTAAGAGCCCTTGCTGACCTGTATGTGAACAATTTATGTCTAAAATGTAAGCATAAAAAATCCCTCTTACAGAGGGATTTTCAGTCCCCCTCCTTTATTAAAGGAGGGGTTAGGGGAGGATTAAAGCAATTCAATCGCCACAGCAGTCGCTTCACCACCACCTATACATAGCGCTGCAATACCACGCTTACCACCTGTACGTTTTAAGGCATGGATCAACGTTAAAATAATGCGTGAACCTGTAGAACCAACAGGATGTCCAAGCGCACAAGCACCACCGTTGATATTTACTTTTTCAGCGTCTAATTTAAATTCATCAATTGGGCACATCGTGACCATAGCAAAGGCTTCATTGATTTCCCATAAATCGACATCAGCAACATTCCAACCCGATTTATCTAGAACTTTTTGAATTGCGCCCACAGGTGCAATGGTAAACTCGGATGGATGCTGAGAATTTGATGCATAAGCCACAATTTTTGCGAGCGGATTTAAACCTTTTGCTGAAGCTTGATCTGCTGATGTTAAAACTAAAGCAGACGCACCATCAGAAATAGAACTTGCATTGGCAGCGGTAATCGTTCCATCTTTAGCAAAAGCAGGGCGCAGCGTTGGAATTTTTTCGATATTAGCGTTAAAAGGCTGTTCGTCTTTATCGATAATCACATCGCCTTTACGACTCGAAACAGTGACAGGCACGATTTCGTCAGCAAAATATCCCTCAGTAATTGCAGTTTGCGCACGTTTAAGCGAGCGAATGGCGAAGTCATCCATTTGTTCACGTGTATAGCCTTTTGTGTTTGCCATATCCTGCGCAAAAGACCCCATAAGTCGGCCCGTTTCTGCATCTTCTAGGCCATCTAAGAACATATGATCTTTAACGTCACCGTGGCCCATACGGTAGCCAGCTCGTGCTTTGGTCAAAACATAAGGGGCATTGGTCATTGACTCCATACCACCTGCAACCACGACTTGAGCCGAACCTGCCTTAATCATATCTGCCGCTTGCATCACGGTCTTCATACCTGAACCACACAGCTTGTTGATGGTTACGGCACCAGTTGAATCTGGAAGACCGGCTTTACGCATCGCTTGACGGGCAGGACCTTGTTTCAGGCCAGCCGGAAGCACACAGCCCATAATGACTTCTTCAACATCTGTCGGTTGTAAACCCGCGCGTTCGATGGCTGCTTTAATCGTAACTGCGCCTAATTCTGGTGCAGTGACAGCGGCTAAACTCCCTTGAAAACCACCCATTGCTGTACGGGCACCATTCACGATGACGATATCAGTCATTACATGTCTCCATTTTCTTATACATTAATTTTTGAATACGTCAGCAGTATAAGTAAAATTGAACAGGAATAAAGCAAATTTAAAAGGCTGCTTTGGACTCACCGGTTCTCAAATTAGCAAGTGGCTGGGTTTTCAAATCGGATATGTCCCATTCGACTTAAGACTGCCCGGATCGGTTGAAGCGTTGATTTCGAACAGTAGTAGAAACTACCATTTGAACCATTGGGTAAACCGGAGCTAGCCTGAAAGGTTAGGCTCGGAATGTGTAAGGTCCCACGCCAAGACAGATCGCCATATTTTAAATTGAGTTTATCTTGCAGCAATATTTTTTCATTTGCGTCGACTTGACGGTTTTTATTACTGTCAATAAATATGATCAGACCACTGTTCCAGTTGTTAGGTTGGCAAAGTTTAAAGTTAAGACTAGGACAAATCACAATATTGGAATGATAAATAGTGGCCTGAGCCCGTGCGAATGCATTGTGATTCTGAATAGTCAATTTGATGTTATTCGCTTCTCGCTGCGCCATTAAATTGTTGAAATGTGGTAAAGCTATCGTCACGATAATGACCATAATCGCAATTGAGACCAAAAGTTCAAATAACGTAAAGCCGGTTTCTTTATTGTAAAGCATTGATTTAATCCAAAATTTAATATTATTTTTATATGTCTAATGTTATATGTGTTTTTAATGGCGATATTAATTTTGAGTATAGAATTTTATTACTCAATTTTAGATAAAGCTGTTAAAATGAAAATAGCAAGTGACAATAGGCGATTCACTGCTCAAAATTGAGTAAAAATTTACCGAATTACAACGGAAATTGTAAGTAATTTTGTCAATAATTTACTTGATTAGATTAATCAAGCACTTGGAAAAAGAATAAAGTGTTTGTATGATTCAGCGTGAATAGCTTAAAAAAAAAACTGGGGTATAAGAAAGCCTATCTCAGGATAGCCAATTTTTCGGCTTGAGCTTGAACAACAATTGTTATCTCTGGAGGATAAATCCATGAAAATGAGTCGTATTGCATTAGCAATGCTCGTAGCTGCTCCTTTAGCAGCTGCAAACGCAGGCGTAACTGTTACTCCATTAATGCTTGGTTACACTTTCCAAGATTCTCAACACAACAACAGCCGTGGTAACTTAACTGAAAGTCCTGAGCTACAAGATGACTTGTTTGTTGGTGCAGCACTTGGTGTTGAATTAACTCCATGGTTAGGTTTCGAAGCTGAATATAACCAAGTTAAAGGTGATGTAGACGTTGATTTCGGCGAATACAAACAAACTCAAATCAATGGTAACTTCTATGCTACTTCTGATTTGATCACTAAAAACTATGACAGCAAAGTTAAGCCATATGTATTGTTGGGTGCTGGTCACTACAAATACAAATTTGACGAAGCTGCTGCTCGTGGTTTAGCTCCATCTGCACAAGCTCGTGGTACTACTGAAGAAGGTACTTTGGGTAATGCTGGTTTAGGTGCTTTCTGGCGCTTAAACGATGCTTTATCTCTACGTACTGAAGCTCGTGCTACTTACAACATCGATGAAGATTTCTGGAACTACACAGCTTTAGCTGGTCTTAACGTAGTTCTTGGCGGTCACTTGAAACCTGCTGCTCCTGTAGTTGAAGTTGCTCCTGTAACTCCAGTTGCTCCAGTTGCTCCAGCTCCTCAAGAGTTGACTGAAGATCTTAACATGGAACTTCGTGTGTTCTTTGATACAAACAAATCAAACATCAAAGATCAATACAAACCTGAAATTGCTAAAGTAGCTGAAAAATTAGGTGAATACCCTAATGCTACAGCTAACATCGAAGGTCACACAGATAACACTGGTCCACGTGCTCTAAACGAACGTTTATCACTAGCTCGTGCTAACTCTGTTAAATCTTCACTTGTTAACGAATACAACGTTGACCCAGCTCGTTTATCTACTCAAGGTTTCGCGTGGGATCAACCGATCGCTGACAACAACACTAAAGAAGGCCGTGCTATGAACCGTCGCGTATTCGCTACGATTTCTGGTAGCCGTACTGTAGTGGCTCAACCTGGTCAAGCTCAATAATTTGAGTTTAACTTCGGTTAGAAAAAAGCGGCTCTTTTGAGTCGCTTTTTTTTGTTAAAAATTTAAAAAAGGAGATTTAAATTTGGCTAAAAGGCACTAACGCAAAAGCGTTATTTACTTTTAAATAATCGTTGGATGTAAAAGGATTTATCTATTCATGTGGCAATTAACCATGTAAAAATTCAAACTATTTGTATATTAATTAATCATTTATTTGCCTTAGAGCTTTAATTGAACATACACAGTTTTTGATTTAATTTTTTATAATATTAATTAAAAACAAATATTTACATTTATTTTATCTACAATTTATAAAAAATGAATAATTATATTTTTCATTAAAAAAATATAATTATCGGGATTCATGATGCAGTTAAGAATTATTATAAATATAATAATGATTCTTATTCAAATAAATTAAGCGTTCAACAATGATCAATTTTCCAAAAACTCATTTAGTCCGTGCGATTTCAATCGCGATCTTAGGGGTGGGCACATCTGCAGTAGTAAATGCAGCAGAGCGAACCGTGCTTGAAACAATTGAAATTGAGGTACCTGCAGAAAAGCAACTTGCAAATGGTAAGTTGAAAGCGCAGACAGAACTTGGTGCTTTGGGAAATAAAAAAATTGTTGATACGCCATTTAGCGTTGCTGCATATAGTGAAAAGTTAATTGAAGAACAGCAGGCTACGACTGTTGGTGAAGTATTAAAAAATGATGCGAGTATCCGTATTACAACCAACCAAGGCCATTTAAACGAAAACTTTAATATTCGTGGCTTTGACATCAATCACGATGACATTGCACTCAATGGTATGTACGGTATGGCGCCTTATGGACGCGTACCGACTGAATTTCTAGATTCGGTAACGGTTTTAAAAGGCCCGAATGCCTTGGTTGCAGGTATGTCGCCTGCTGGCGGGGTCGGTGGTGTGGTCATCGCTAAAACTAAGCGTGCAGATAAAGAAAAAACTCAAGTTTCAGCTTCAATGGAAGAAGGTTGTTTTTACCAATCAGGTTTTGACGTTTCGCGACGTTTTGGTGCTGAAAAAGAATTTGGTCTACGTGTGAATGGTGCTTATGGTCAAGGTGAGCACATTATTGAAGGCATGGAAGATAAACATGCATCAGGTGCAATTGCTGCAGACTATACAACGGATAAGTTAAAACTTAATTTTGATGCCTATGCGGTACGTGATGATCGTAATGGTGGGTCACCTGCAATGGTCGCGTTCGGCGTGAAAGACGCACATGGTCATATCTATAATGGCGTACTTGATGCGCCTAAAGGCGATACCAATTATTTTAGTAATTTAGAAGGTCATACAGATAGTGAGTTTGTAGGATTAAGTGGTGAATATGCATTTACACCTGATTTAAATGTGTATGCAGGTGTAGGGCATATTGAAAAGGCCTATAGCGGACACATTTTTGGTACGCGTCTTATCGTAGGGCAAGCTGATGGTCATGCTACTTCACAGTACTATCGTACAGGGTCATCTGAGTCGATTACATCAGCCAATACAGGTTTCCAATATAAGTTTAATACAGGTGCTGTAAAACATGCCTTAAATATAAGAGCTGACTACTTGACCAAAGAAACAGATCAGCATGTGAAAGCGACGCAAGAGAATATTGAGTCAACCAATTTATATGATCCTAACACCACTATCGGTATGCCTTCAGCTTATCCTGTGGTTCAACCAAACTTAGACAATAAATATGTCAGCTATACGGTGTCTGATCAGATTTCGATGTTAAATGATAAATTGCAGCTGATTGTTGGTGCACGCTATCAGGATATCGATACCAAGAATTTACAAAGAAAGACTGGCTATCAAGATGATAAAATTTCGCCTAGCTTAGGTGTCGTGGTTAAACCTTTTGGTGAGAATCTTTCTATTTATGCAAACTATGTAGAGGGACTTTCTGAAGGGGTAACGGTGAATAACGTTGCAGATGCCAACAATAATGTCACCTTTGCGCCATTCCAAACCAAACAATATGAATTGGGTGCAAAATATCAAGCAGGTTCTTGGTTGAATACATTTGCCCTTTATCAAATTAAAAAACCATCGACCATGGTATCTTCATATTCTGATGGTCAACCCAACAGTACAATCAATCAAATTACCACAGATGATGCAGAAACACGTTCACGTGGTGTGGAGTGGGCATTTTCAGGAGAGATTTATACAGGTCTAAATCTGATGGGTAGTTTGGCTTATATCGATGCTGAATATACCAAAGCAGCGGTGAAAAATGGTGTAACTAATCAAGGCAATACGGTATATGGTATTCCTGACTTTACCGCAACGCTTGGCTTAGATTATGCGGTACCTTATGTAGATGGTTTAAATGTGAATGCGCGTGCAAATTATGTGAGTGAACAGTATTTAAATGAAACCAATACACTTAAACTGCCAGACTACACAATTTTAGATCTTGGTGCGCGTTATAAAACCAATTTGGGTGGTGTAAATACTACATTCTTAGCCAATGTTGATAACGTGACTGATGAGCAATATTGGGAAGGTACATTTAACTCAGGTTATGCCTTAGTGGGTGGCCCACGTACCTATAAAGTTGGTGTGACTTTTGATTTCTAAGTTAGATTAGTTTTTTGAATATAAAAAGCCACCTATTTAAGGTGGCTTTTTTGTTGATGAGTGATTCACGGAATATATTGCTTAACCACACCGTCATCGAGGAGTTGTTGGAAATGTTCAACCACACTGTTTTGAATATTGCGGTATTCGATCCCTAATTCTTTCTTGCTCTTATCTGCATTAAAGTAAATTGGGTAGCCCATATTGAGTTCAACAAATTTACGAGGAAAGCCGGCAAGAGGGCCAAATGCCTTAAAGGCAAACTTCGGTAAGGTATTGCGCGGAAATGGAAATTTATTCCCAAAATGTGCGCGTAATAATTTGCCCATGTCTAATAAACTTAAAGTACCACCGCTAATGATATAACGACCTGATGCTTTAGGGGTTAATGCTGCTTGTACGTGCGCTTCGGCGACATCACGGACATCGACAATTCCATTCCACATTGGTGGAACACCCGCCAAAGTCATACCATTGGCAAACTGTTGTAGCACTTCAACGCTTCCTGACTGTGTTGACGCAGTTAAAGATGGCCCCATGACCAATGCTGGATTGACACAGACCAGATCCCAACGGTTTTGTACTTTTTGCATTTCCCACGCTTTGCGCTCAGCCATCACTTTTGAATATGGATAAGGCTGATGAGTTTCTGAACTGGAGGTATTCCAATGCGATTCATCAAATTCATTATGCTCGGTCTGTAGAATATCAATGGCATCACCATAGGTTGATGCGATACTTGAAGTCACGACAACACGTTTTACTGACTCAGTTTTATTGACACTGTTGAGCACATTTTCAGTGCCTAAAATAGCCGGTTCAATAATATCTTTTATTGCGTCTTTATAATTGGTGACGACAAATGGAGATGCCATGTGGATCACAATGTCACAACCTTGCATGGCTGAATCAAATGCACCTTCATCCAATAAATTTGCTTGAAACAGTTTTAAAGTGCCAGTTGTATCAGCTGCAATTTTTTCGAGGTGTGCAAAACCTGATGTTTTATTCAGATCGCGAACAGTGGCATGCACTGTATGGCCTAATTCAAGTAGGTTCTTAATGACCCAACTGGCAATATAGCCTGTCGCGCCTGTGACGAGTATCTGTTTTGTTGTCTTGCTATTCATATTCTTCAACTTTAATAGACGCATTTTTTTATCATATTGAGAATATTTAGTTTTGTCTTTGATTGATTTGAAAAAATATATGTTGATGATTGGGTTTAATGCGCACTAAATTCAGCAGAGAATGCTGTAAAAGTACTTTTTTATTGATCTTAAAAACGTAAATATGGGATGAATGTTGGATAGATGTATATTCTTATGAGTATGGATGCAAAATCTCACAGAAAAATGGACAAAGAGTCATATCTAACTTGTGCGCTTTAATTTAAAGCCTAGATCTTAGGTCTTGGTTTTTTATTTCGTATAACCTCTATGATGTTAAATAGGCTTCAAAAGCCACCCATGAATGACATTAATCTGATGCTGTATAGCATCTATTAAATGAGGTGAATTTTCGATTGTCCATGTTTCATCGCACCAGTCACAAGCGTCATAGAGGTCACCTATCCATTCGGGATAGTAAGCTATGTTATTTTCAAGTCCTCTTGGTGCATCAAGGAACCCTTTTTCTAAATTACTAAAAATTTTACATAGCTTAAGAGGGTTTAAATTACCATTTTTATAGTCAGCTAAAACATCTAAAAAGAATTTAGCTGCCAATATTTCGGCTTCTAAACAATTGGATGAAAATTCAGAATCTTTTATCTGTATTACACTGAGTAATAGTGGTTCATAATTAGGATATAGTTCAAGTAATTCAGCAGGAGTATTTTCATTGTTATCAATATATTCAATTAATTTTTTCTACTTTCTGAGTAAGAATATTCTCCATAATAAAGTTCTATATATAACGCTTTTAATGTCATTGATTATTCCAACTGATTCTTGATTTTCTCTAAAATTAGCATAATACACGTGATGCGAAGTTGAAAAAATTGATACTATAGACTTAATTTTTATATATTTTTTAAATTTAAAGCCTAGATCTTCGGTCTAGGCTTCTTCATTTTGTATAACAGCCATTATGTTAAATAGTTTATTTCTATTAGCTTCTGTAAAGCTCAATAGTAAATTAAGCTAGTTTCTTAATGTGACAGAACCTTATTATTTGCAGGAATGTATTTGAGATTTTGGTAAGTAGATCAGAAATTATGGAACAAAGAACAAAACGTAAGAGAATTAAAGAAGGTGATGTGATTGCAATTAATTTGGGGAATCTAAGCTATGGCTATGGCATAGTTTTAAAATCTCCATTGGCAGGGTTCTACAATTTACAGACGAAAAATTTAGAGTTGAATGTTAATTTCATAACATCACATTCGATTTTGTTTAAAGTACCTGTCATGAATTACGCATTTAAATCCGAGAAATGGCATATTATTGGGAATGTAGAATTAAATGACGATTTAAAACAGAAGGTTTACTTCTTTAAGCAAGATATGTTTGATCATTCAATTTCTATTTATTATGAAGATGGAACTGAAGGTATCGATATTCCAGCAACATATGAAGAAGTAAAAGATTTGGAACGTGCTGCTGTATGGGATCCTGAACATGTAGAAGATCGTTTAAGAGATCATTTTAATGGTGTTCCGAATGAGTGGGTTAAACAATTACGCCCTAAACCCTCTGCATCTTAAAATTAACATAATACACCTTATACGAAATTCTATTTTTTATTTCATATAAATCAATATCTTATACTTATATAAAAAGCCCAATCATCAACGATGGGGCTTTTTGTTGATTCTTCATGTTTCACGGTTTTGTTTAATGATATAGCAAACAAAAATGTCCAGATTAAATATGAATAGTTATCCAAGTCGTTATTCATTCTGAAGATAGACAAATAACAGGATTGGGGCGTCATTGATGGTCAAATTCACGTACAATATTGACTAATTTGTAGGTATAGATCCTGCCTTATCAGATAATTCTGTTCTCCCGTTGAATATTGGCATACACATGGCGCAAGCAAAGAAATCTTTTCCGCAGCAAAAATCGGAATTACATACAAGAAATCTGCATCGCAGTCGTTACGATTTTCCTCAGTTGATACAGAGCTGTCCAGAACTTACGCCTTTTGTCAGCCCAAATAAATATAATGATTTATCGGTAGATTTTTCTGATCCACACGCTGTGAAAATACTCAATAAAGCATTGCTTAAGCATTTTTATGGCATTCAATATTGGGATATTCCCAAAGATTTTCTTTGCCCGCCTATTCCGGGCAGGGCTGACTATATTCACTATTTGGCTGACTTGTTGAGTGCCAACAATAAAGCTCAGATTCCAACTGGACACGCTGTTCAAGTTTTAGATATTGGGGTTGGCGCGAACTGTATTTATCCGATTATTGGTCATCGCAGCTATGGCTGGAAATTTGTAGGCTCAGACATACATGCTGCATCGGTTAAAAGTGCTCAATTTATTGTGGAGGCTAATCCGAATCTGCGTAAAGGCATTCAGATTCGATTGCAGAAAAAAGCGAGCAATATTTTTAATGGTGTGATTAAACCTTCAGATCGTTTTGATTTGACCATGTGTAATCCACCATTTCATGCCTCGCAAGATGAAGCCAACGCGACAGCAACGCAAAAATTAAGAAAACTGGGCAAGCCAGTTGATCGGAGCAAGGTGGTATTAAACTTTGGCGGTCAAAAGAACGAACTCTGGTGTGATGGCGGCGAAGAGCGATTTGTCTGCCAAATGGTACAAGAGAGCATCCAGTTTGCTGAACAATGTCTTTGGTTTAGTACGCTGGTTTCCAAGAAAACAACATTGCCAGTGCTTTTAAAGGCCTTAGCGAAGAGCGGTGCAGTGGATGTGAAAACCATTAAAATGACGCAGGGACAAAAAGAAAGCCGTTTTGTCGCTTGGACTTTTCTAGATTTAAGGCAACAGCAAGCGTGGAAGAATGCACGTTGGACTTCAGCTTAAGTCTGTCTTCGTTGGAGATTTTCGCCTTGTCTTTGACTGCAATGCATAGGGTATCAATATAAAGTTTCCCATATCGATAAGCACCGTGTGTTGAATCAATCAGGAGATATTTTTGCTAAACAAGACGCATTGTTAATTGTTACAAAAAACAGCATCCAGCGATTTTTGATTATTTCGTGTTCTAAATGCCTTAAATTTTCTGCAAGGGCTTCTTTTATATGTGAAAAATGCGCGGAATTGAACTGCAAATGCGTATGTTTATCATTTAAATTTTATATAAATCATAAACTTACAAAAATTATATTTTGCATTCATTTTGAAACTTGTCCATAATATTTGAAAAGGGTATGGAGTGAAGAAAATGCGTGGCAATCCAGAAGTCGTAGACTACTTAAATATGCTGATCGGTGGCGAACTGGCTGCTCGTGATCAATACTTAATTCATTCCCGTATGTATGAAGATTGGGGCTTAAGTAAAATCTTTGAACGTATCGATCATGAAAGCCAAGAAGAAGGCTCACATGCAGATGCATTGATTCGTCGCGTATTGTTCCTTGAAGGAACGCCGAATATGAATCGTGATGATATTGAAGTCGGTACAGACGTTGTGACTTGTTTAAAAGCGGATTTGGCGCTTGAATATCATGTTCGTGAGAAACTTGCTCAAGGCGTAAAATTGTGTGAAGAAAAGGGTGACTATGTGACCCGTGATATGCTCCGTCAGCAAATGTCAGATACTGAAGAAGATCATACCTACTGGCTTGAAAAGCAAATGCGTTTGATCGAACTCATTGGTCTTCCAAACTATATTCAGTCTCAAATGTAATTTAAAAAATATCAAAATAAACCCAGCTTCTGCTGGGTTTTTTATTGGACCATGAAAACTATTGTTGTAGTTTTTTAATATCTGTCAGGACCTTCGCCGCGTGTGTCTGTGCATTCACGCTGGTATAGTGATAAACAATAATGCCTTTCGGATCAATGAGAAAGGTTTCACGTTTGGCAACTTTTAAAATCCCTAAGTTTCGTACAATACCTAACTGTGTAGCCAGCTTATGTTGCTGGTCGGCAAGAATTGGAAAGGGAAGTCCCAGTGCTTTAGAGAACTTTTGATGTGAAGCAACATCATCTAAGCTTGCGCCAAAAACAACCGCATTAGTTTTTAAAAATTGTGGATACAGGGTTTTAAATTGATTGGCTTCTTCTGTACAACCGGGTGAGTTGTCTTTGGGGTAAAAGTACAGAACAAGCCATTTCCCTTGATATTGCTTCAGTTCGTGCCATTTTCCATTTTGATCTTGCAATTTAAAGTTGGGTGCGGGTGTGCCTACCCATTGTTTTTGTTTGTTTTGACTGGTGCTGAGTATTGATGTTTCGGCAACTGTGATTTGGGTAGTTGCTATTAAAGCACATGTCATGAAACAGATTTTTAGCAATGAAGAAACTTTCATAGAGCATCAGTTTATATCGTTCTTTATCCGATCTTAGCAAATTTTAAAGCGCTGTAGGCTAGCTGATTTTATATTTATCAAAGTCGATTTCGAATGTCTTTTGGCAAACCGGTTGATGTGCTGAAATGCCACTATCAAACGTGCTCTGAACTTTTATACTATTTGGAATCGTTTAATTTTAGAGTTTGCATTGAAACAACAGATTTTACTTATTACTGGTTGGGGCGGCGGTCGTAAATTACTTGCTCCTTTACAGCAGGCATTGATCGCTCAAGGTTATCAGGTCGAATTATGGAATATTTTTGATGCCTTAAATCTAGCAGTGCTGGAACAGAAAGTTGAATTGGCGCAGCAATTTGATGTGATTATTGGCTGGTCCCTTGGTGGTCAATTGGCGACGATTTTGGTAGATGAAATTCAAAAAAAATATCAACAACAGAAAGTGCTGATCACATTAGGTTCAAATCCAAGTTTTGTGGCTGATGAACAGTGGCCTGCTGCGATGGATCAAGTCAGTTTTCAAAGCTTCAAACAATCTTTCGAGCAGGATGCAATTTCGACCCTAAAAAAGTTTGGTTATATGGTTTGTCAGGGTACTGATAGCAGCAAGCAAGATTTCATCACCTTGCAAAGTTTGATTCAAGCGCAAAATTTAGATGTGCTTCGAGCAGGATTGAACTGTTTGGAGAAGCTTAATAATGTCAGTATCTTGAAAAATTACACTGGTCATCAATACCATTTGTTTGCTAAGCAAGATTTTTTAGTTAGTTACAAAGTTGAACGCTTACTGCGTAATTTAGCTGTAAAGTTTTTGGAGACTGAATTGGTTTCTGGCTCACATGGCTTTCCATTGTTTCAATCTGAAGTCATAAGTTGCAAAATCTGCCAATATTTAAAGAAAATAGAACAAATCTCTGACTAGCTGGGCTTTATGGCAATTTATTTTTCATTGCCGTGGGTTTAACATCTTGCCACATTGACGTTTAAGCCTGATACATGGAGTGAGGGATGGCCAATTTAACCGATCTACAATTTGATCAGCAGCATATTTGGCATCCCTATACATCGATGACTCAGCCCCTTCCAACGTTTAAAGTGAAACGTGCGCAAGGGGTGATGATTGAGCTTGAAGATGGTCGTCAATTGATTGATGGCATGTCTTCATGGTGGTGTGCGATTCATGGTTATAACCATCCTGAGCTAAATCAAGCTGTGACCGATCAACTGCAACAGATGTCTCATATCATGTTTGGTGGATTGACACATGATCCCGCGATTCAACTGGCTAAATTACTGTTAAAAATCACACCGCCCAGTTTAGATAAAATCTTCTTTGCTGATTCAGGTTCGGTTGCTGTCGAAGTAGCCTTGAAAATGGCAGTGCAGTATTGGGCATCTTTACATCAACCGAATAAAACCAATTTTGTCACACCACGTTCTGGCTATCATGGCGACACTTGGAATGCGATGTCTGTGTGTGATCCCGTGACAGGGATGCATCAAATTTTTGGTTCAAGTTTGCCAAATCGAATTTTTGTTCCTGCGCCGCAAGTTGGCTTTGACCAAGCGTGGAATCCTGCGGATATTGCTGAACTAGAAAAGACTCTCTCTGAACAGCATGAAAATATTGCGGGATTGATTCTTGAGCCGATTGTGCAAGGTGCGGGAGGCATGCGTTTCTACCACCCTGAATATTTACGTCAAGCTAAATTACTCTGTGAGAAATATCAGGTCTTATTGATTTTTGATGAAATTGCCACAGGCTTTGGCCGTACCGGAAAATTATTTGCATGGGAATGGGCTGAAGTTGAGCCGGACATTATGTGTATTGGCAAAGGCTTGACTGGCGGATATATGACTTTGTCAGCAGCTCTGACTACCAAGTATATCGCAGAAACCATTAGTCAAGGTGAGGCAGGTGTATTTATGCATGGGCCAACCTTTATGGCAAATCCTTTGGCTTGCGCTGTGGCTGTAAAAAGTACCGAACTACTGCTGTCTCGAGATTGGCAAGTGAATATTCGACGTATCGAAACACAATTTAAGTTTCATTTACCAGCACTTTCATCGCTTGAACATGTCAAAGATGTGCGAATACTTGGTGCAATTGGTGTGGTGGAATTGACCTTTAATGTAGATATGAAAACCCTACAACAGGAGTTTGTCCGTCGTGGTATTTGGATTCGTCCATTCGGTAAGCTGGTTTATGTTATGCCCCCATATATTATTTCAGAGCATGAATTAAAAAATTTGTTAGAACACATGGTTGAGGTGGTGAAAAACATGGTGCAGCCAGCATGAATCTGCTCAACCATTTTTCAGATCAACTTGATCAACTAAAACAGCAAGGCAACTTACGTCAGTTCACTTCAAATCATCAGCATGATCGTTACATTAGTATTCACGATCATACCATGTTGAATTTAGCGTCAAATGACTATTTAGGTTTGGCTTCAAACCTTCGTCTACGTGAACAGTTTTTTGATGAAACCCCGAACGCACAGCGTTGGATGAGTTCATCCTCATCGCGTTTATTGACAGGAAACTTTTCTGAATATGAACAACTTGAATCAACATTAAGTGATGCCTTTCATGGTCGATCTGCACTGTTATTTAACAGCGGCTATCATATGAATATCGGGATTTTACCTGCACTGGTAGACAGTAAAACCTTGATATTGGCGGATAAGTTAATTCATGCCAGTTTGATTGATGGCATCCGATTATCGACTGCGAAATATGTACGTTATCGCCATAATGATTTGGCGCATCTTTCTCAGCTTATATGCAAATATCATGAAGATGAGGCTTATGAGCGGATCATTGTGGTGACTGAATCGATTTTCAGCATGGATGGTGATGAAACCGATTTGGCTGAACTGGTACGGATCAAAAAACAATTTCCCAAAGTGATTTTGTATGTCGATGAGGCGCATGCAATCGGTGTGCGCGGTGAGCGTGGTTTAGGCTGTGCTGAACAATATCAGGTGATTGATGATATTGATCTTTTAGTCGGGACATTTGGTAAAGCACTGGCTTCAATAGGGGGGTATCTCATGTGTCATGCGATTATTCGTGACTATTTGATTAACTCGATGCGACCGTTGATTTTTAGTACTGCACAGCCCCCGATCTGTATGGCGTGGACAGATTTTATTTTCAAGAACGTTTTAAATTTAAAAGCAGAGCGTCACCATTTACAGCAAATCAGTCAAAATTTGCAACAAGCGGTGCAAGCCAAAGGTTTTGATTGTCCATCTACATCACATATTGTGCCGGTCATTATTGGCGAGTCGAATAAAACTGTTGCCAAGGCTCAAGCTTTGCAAGCGGCAGGTTTTTATATCATGCCTGTACGTCCACCCACTGTGCCGCAGCATAGTTCGCGCTTACGCATTTCACTCACTGCTCAGATTACACAAACTGATTTGGATCAGTTGACTCAATTGTTGTGAGTGACCTGTGAATAATTTTGAGATTGATAAATGCCAAGTGGCGTTGCGCTTTGCTCAGGCAGGGCACAGCTATGCTGAGCATGCCGTAGCACAAAAAGAGATTGCTCAACATTTATTTGAGTTGATGCAGCAGTATTGTCCAAAGTTGCAAAATCATCCTGTGGAAACGCTTTTTGAAATTGGATGTGGCTCGGGGAATTTAAGCCATTTAATGCTGGAAAATATGCAAATCAATCGTTTGGTTTTAAATGATCTATATGCAGAAATTCAACAGCATTTTCAGTCAAGTCCGCAGATTCAGTACAGACTTGGAGATATCGAACAACTTGAATTTCCACAGCATATCGACTTGATCGCATCGAGTTCGGCTTTGCAATGGGTAGGGAACTTTGCGGGCATTGTCGAAAAAGCCTTTCAAAGTTTAAATCCAGAGGCATATTTTTGTTTTTCGACCTTTGGACAGCAGAATTTACAGGAAATAAAAGCTTTGACTGGGCAGGGTTTGGACTACCTCGATATCGACATGCTTCAAGCTATATTAAGTCAAAATGGTTTTGAAATTCTGCATCTTTCAGAGCAGACAGCGGCATTATATTTTGATCATCCAAAGCAGGTTTTGCAGCATTTAAAAGCGACAGGTGTGACTGCGACAGCCTCACATTTTCGTTGGACGAAACAATCGCTCTTTGATTTTTATTCAGCATATCAACAGTTTTCTTTGCGTGATGAAACTGGGCAGATGCGTTATACACTGACCTATCATCCGATTTTTTGTATTGCACGGAGAATGCCATGACAGGGCAAGTTTATTTCATTAGTGGGATCGATACAGGCATCGGTAAAACATATACCACGGGCTATTTGGCTAAAATATGGAATGAACAAGGCACGCGAACGATCACGCAAAAGCTGATTCAAACCGGCAATGTTGATGTTTCTGAGGATATAGAACAACATCGTCAAATTATGGGTACGGGGTTGTTGGTCGAAGATGAAACCAAACTCACGATGCCTGAAATATTTAGTTATCCTGCGTCGCCACATCTCGCCACCAAAATCGATGGACGTGACATTGATTTTGCTAAAATTGAATACGCGACAAAACGTTTAACTGAAAAATATGACAACGTTTTACTCGAAGGTGCGGGTGGGTTGATGGTGCCATTAACCACGGATCTTTTAACCATCGACTATGTTGTAGAGAAACAATATCCCGTTATTTTGGTGACATCAGGTCGTTTGGGCAGCATTAACCATACGATTTTAAGTTTGGAAGCACTAAAAAGTCGTGGCTTGGCACTTTATGCACTGGCTTATAATTTAAATGATGAATCGCAAGATGCATTGATTTCCAAAGATACTGCTGAATATTTAAAAGCATATTTAGCCAAACACTTTCCAGAGGCGTTATGGATTGATGTTCCTGTATTGGCATAATGGGCTAACTCTATATATTGACAATGATGGGGTGTAATTATGACGGATCATGCGTTTATAGAACTTGCGATTCAACTTGCGAAAGAAAATATTGAGCAAGGTGGGCGACCATTTGGTGCTGTGATCGTTAAGCATGGTGCTGTGGTGAGTACAGGGGTGAATGAAATATTAATCTCGGGCGATCCGACATCTCATGCCGAGTTAAATGCATTAAGACAAGCCGCACAAAATTTAAATACGACGTCTTTGAAGGACTGTGTCGTTTATGCGAGCGGACAACCATGTCCAATGTGTTTGGCGGCTCTGCGAATGGCTGGAGTTGAAAAAATTGTATATGCTTATTCAAATGCTGATGCAGAAGCCTATGGTTTATCTACAGCAGAGATTGCCGAAAAATTAAGACTTGAACCACATGAACAGCAAGGGTTAAGTTTTAGTCAGTTAAAGCCAAACTGTGATCATGAGCTATATGATTTTTGGAAGCAGAAAAATACTTAATAAATACTATGTGTTTATTTCTGAGTCACTAACTGGATAGATTTCTGTGAAGAATTAAAAAAGCCAACTGAGGTGATCAGTTGGCTTTTTTTGTTGGGGAGCAATTATTGATTTGCTGAGACCCCAATTTTTTTGACATTCAAACGTTGTGCTGCTGCCATCACCATAGCGACATCTTTATATTCTGTCATTTTGTCAGGTTGCACTTTGATCGTATCTTGATCTGCTTGTTGTGCAACACCAGCAAAAAGTGTTTCTAAAGCTTGCTTATTGGCAACGGGTTGACCATTCCAAAATAATTTACCCTGCGCATCAATCCGTAAAGTGACTGGCTCAGGCGGCTTTTCATTGGTTGGCGGTGGCGTACCGTTTGGCAAATCAATATTGATCGAATTATTTGGAATTGGAATTGTGATAATAAACATAATGAGCAAAACCAACATCACATCGATCAATGGCGTCATGTTGACGTCCAACATAACATCATCGTCTTTATCGGAACCGACATTCATTCCCATACCTTGTCCCTCATCCGATTATGGTGCGGCAACAGGGGTGGTGACAAAAGCAATTTTGCCAATTCCTGCTGCTTGTGTTGCACTAATGACTTCATCAATCGCTTCATATTTTGTCACCTGATCGCCACGGATATGAACTTCAGGTTGCGGACGCTTTTTAGCTTCCGCTTGTAGTCGACTGATCAGCGTATCTTTATCTGCAATGTATTTTTCATTCCAGAAGATATCGCCATTTTTATTGACAGCAATCTGAATATTGATCGGTTTGGTTTCATAAGGCGTGTTCTTTTCCTCAGGCAACTTCACCGGAACTGTATGGATTGCAACAGGTACTGTAATTAAGAAAATAATGAGCAGCACCAACATAATATCAACCAAAGGTGTTGTATTAATGGCTGAAATTACATCATCTTCGTCACCATCTGAATTGACCATCATTCCCATGGCTGATGCCTCTCTTATTTTGTGTCGTTATTATTGTTTTTGATCTCACCGCTTAAAAGTACGGTGTGTAGATCTGAACCAAAGGTACGAACATTATCTAGAACTGCTTTATTACGACGCGTTAACCAGTTATAGCCAAGAACCGCAGGTACTGCTACAGCCAAACCAATTGCCGTCATAATTAGGGCTTCACCGACTGGGCCTGCAACTTTATCAATAGATGCTTGACCTGAAATACCAATTGCCGTTAAAGCATGGTAAATACCCCAAACTGTACCGAACAAACCCACAAATGGTGCAGTCGAACCGACAGTTGCGAGAAAAGCCAATCCACCACTTAAATGGCTTTGAATTTTATCGATAGCACGCTGGATTGAAATAGTCACCCATGTGTTGAAGTCGATACGTTCCAGCAGATTACCGCCATGTTTTTTGGTTGAATTAATGCCTTTTTCTGCAATAAAGCGGTATGCACTCGATTCGTCTAAGGTTTCTGCTGCGCTATCAATTGAAGCAGCATCCCAAAATTTAGCTTCGGCTTCTTTGCCTTGACGTTTAATTTTAGCTTGTTGAATAAATTTAGTGACCATGATGTACCAAGTTCCAATCGACATCAGGACCAAGATAAAGAGTGTCGATTTAGCAACGATGTCACCTTCACGCCATAGTGCTTCTAAGCCATACGGGTTATAGACTTCTTTGGTTGCTGTAGGCATTGGTGGCGGTGCAGGTGTATTTGTTGTATTCGTAGTTTCTACTTGTGTTGTTGCAGTATTTGCAGATTCTTCAGCAAATGCTGCTTGCAGTGGGAGTAATGTACTTGTTACTAAAACTGTAGCAGATGCAAAAATACGCGCAGATTTCATCATTTTATTCATTTATATTCTCCAAATTTTTGTAGATTCATTAATCAAGTTTAAATTCGTATTCAATATCAAACCAATCTTCAACTGGCTCACCATTTTTGAGTGCAGGCTTAAATGTACATAAGCTGAATGCTTTGCTAGCAGCCTTATCTAGAGATTTAGTACCACTCGATTTTTTGACCTTCACTTGTTTCGCACTGCCGTCAGGCCCAACCAATACAGAGATGCGGACAGTTCCTACTTCTTCTGCCATTGCAGCTTCACGAGGGTAATCTGGTTCTTTACATCCAACGCTTCCCTCAGATGCACCACGTGTTTCCCCAGCTGGTTTTGGAGCAGGGGCAGGAGCGGGTGCTGCCGCAGCGACTGGTGCAGGTGCTGCAACAGGGCTAGGAGATGGAGAGGTTGTAGGCGTAGGTGTTGAAACGGCTTTAACTGTTTGTGTTGGTGCAGCTTTTTCAACAACCTTTTGTTCAGGTTGAGGGTCTGGTGTTTTGAGCACTTCCTTAACGAGTTTTGGTAGTTCAGGTGGTTTTTCAATTGGTTTCGGTTTTTCTGGCTCAGGTTTTTTATCTTGAATAATGATTAATTCAACAGGTTCTTCTACAGTTTTCTCACCTTTTTTGGACAGGCCAGTAATTAATCCGTAGAGTACAATGAGATGCAGAAGAATGACTGCCCCAATTCCGATCAGGCGTTTGCCGGAATTATTTTCTAATTCGGAAAAGCTTTTGCCCATTACTACTCCTGAAATGTGAGACAAACAATCAATAGTGAAATTGGCACTTGAGATATAAGTGTTTTTTGCATTTTTTATGTTTGACTAATTAATTAAATAAATAGTGCCAGTACAATTCCAGTTGGAATCGTACTGGCAAATTTAGCTTTTAGAACTTGTAAGTACCACGGACATAGAATGTACGACCAGTAGGATCGCTATAACGAGGGTCATAACCATATTGGAAGTTATCTAATACGTTCGATGCAGCAGGCTCTTCAGCAAATAGGTTTTTGATACCACCAGTGATTTCTAAGTTTTTGAAACCACTGTATGTTCCTGCAACGTTATACAGTGTGTAATCAGGCACACGGTGTTTATCAAATTTTTCTTCGCCGATTTGGTTTTGGTCATCGTAGCCACGGAAGAACTGTTGTTCGAAGATGATTTTCCAGTTTTCATAGCTCCAATTTAGGTTCGCTGTGTGCTTCCAACGTAAAACAGCAGGGTCGTCATACACACCTACTAAGCCTTCCCAATCACCGCCTTTTTCTTCTTGGTAGTCATTTTTGATGACATAGGTACCATTAATGCCAAAGCCAAAACGACCTGTCGCGGTTAATGGTGAAAGATAATCTAAGCTAATGTCGATACCTTGAGTTTTAATACCCCCTGTATTCATTAGAATGGTATTGATGTATTCAATACGACCATCGGCACCACGCACGAATAATGAAGCATATTTCTCGGGATCTTCAAAAATTGAAGTTTCACCCACTTGGCCAACTAATTCTTCAATTTCAATGTTGTAATAATCAACAGCTAAAACTAAGTTTTTAATTGGTTCGTAAACAAAACCTGCGGTAAATGTTTTAGATTCTTCTGGCTGAAGATCTGGGTTACCACCTTGCATACGGTAGAATTGAGTATTACATTCGGTTTGATATTGAGGTGAAGTTGGATTACCGCCTGGACAAAGGACAGGGTCGTTATATTTTGCCCCAGTGTAGGTTTTGCTTTGTTGCGCATTAATTTCCCACAGGCTTGGAGCACGGAAACCAGTACTGTATGTACTACGGAACATAAGTTGCTTCATTGGTTCCCAACGAATACCGACTTTTGGATTGAAAGTGTCGCCAAAATCGCTGTAGTCGTCATAACGTGCTGCAAGTTGAGCTTCAATTGTTTTGGTAATTGGAATTTGAAGCTCAGCAAAAGCGGCAGTAATATCTCGGTCACCTTTACTCAGAGGTTTGTCAGGGTCAATACCACTACCCGGTACAAGGCGTACTAACTCAGAGTTTACTTTTGCTTCCCAATCTTGAGTTGTAAAACTTCCACCAAATGCAAAACCAACATCACCAGCTGGTAAGGTGTAAATCGGGCGGCTCACGGTAAAGTCAAATGTTGTGGAATCAAGTGTTGCTTCGTTTGTTGTACCACTCACATTTAATGAGGTCCAAACGTTAGCATCTGCAGATGGACCAAATGGGTTGATTGTGCCGTCATTTAATCCTTCTTGTAGTTTGTTACGATTTAAGTATCCACTAACAAAGCTATCTGATGCTTCGCCTTTTGCGTAAGTTACGCCACCGTTGATATCCCAACCGTATGCTTCACCTTCAAGTCCAGCAAAAATACGATGAGATTCATTGATAGATTGTGAAACACGGTTGCCCGCTTGAGAGCGTAAGTAAAGTTGTAATGGATCACCACTTAGACCATCAACACCAGGGGTAATACCCTCGCCTGGATAATATTGACTGCTTTTAGGAATCGTGACAGAGCGACTATATACGTCTGGAGCAATAGAAGTCGTCACTTTGCTTTTTGCATAGACATATTCACCAATAGCGTTGAAGTTATCGCTAAGTTTGATGGTTGCACGACCAATTGCAGACAAGTCCTCAGTTTCTGGCTGAATACCAATTAAAGCTTGCGTATTGAGGAAGCAGAGTCCGCCATCTTCAGTGACATTGGTTAAATTATTACAATTCGCTGCACCACCATACGGGTTCGCTAATACACCTTCAGGATTTCCGTCAGCATCTAAAGGCCCGCCGTTTGGATCAAGAAAGTTAGCAGGGAAGCCATTTGCTGAACCTGCATCGATACCTAACTCAGGTAGAAGGCCACCACGACGGCTGACTTTACGGTCTTTTGCCATAATTTCTTTGGCTTTACGGTAGTCAATTGCGCCATAAACGTTAAAACCTTGTTCATCTAAGTCGCCATAGCCACCAAAAATCGAAACATCGTATTCTTCGCCGCCTTTATCCTCAGGTTTGAGCAAACCACCGCTAATACCTAAACCTGTGTATTGCTTTTTGGTAATAAAGTTAATTACACCTGCGATTGCATCTGCACCATAAATTGCAGAGGCACCATCACGTAAAACCTCAATACGTTCAACCATTGCAAGCGGAATGGTATTTAAGTTGGTCTCAGAGGTACTAAATGGGCTATAAGCCAAACGACGTCCATTAAGTAGGACAAGGGTTTTATCTGATCCTAGCCCACGTAAGTTCGCTGTTGAGCCTGATGTATTACTTGCACCAACGTTTTGCGCTGTACTGTAGCCCGCTTGGTTCGCACTAATTTTTATTAAGGCTTCTTCAGTCGTTGTGACCCCTTGTTTAGTTAATTCTTCAACTTTAATGACTGTAATAGGTGAAGAACTTTGAGCAGAAACCCCTTTAATGGATGAACCAGTCACAGTTACTTTGGCTACTTTCGTTGGCTTAACTGTTTCTTCTTCATTTGTTTCTGCTGCATGCGCTAAAGATAAACACAGCATACTTAAACTAAGAGTACTTAATTTAAGTATTGTTTTGCTAAATGGTGTGCCCCCCACAGATTTAGCATTTTTTTTCTCTTTCATAGTAAAAGTATTCCTTTTTGTTGTAGTTAGCGATATTGCTTGATTCTTTTTAAGCAATTCAAGTGCCAAATTTATATTTAAATTTTCTTTTCAAATATAAAATACTGATAAATATCTACATTATTGAGTTTAAAGTGGAGAACTTTAAGATGAACGGTAAGTATATTTTTTTTAAAGTTATCCTTTTAATTAGGTTTTATCAGGAATTTAACTTTTGATCAAAATTTTTTTTAAAAACATGATTAGGTGCAAATTAAACCTTAAAAAGTGTGAGTTAATTCATATTTATGTGTTTGATTTATAAGATTAATCAGTGAAATAAATAAAAAATAAAAACATATAATTCATTGGTTTATGTGCTGATGACTCGTCATTTCATCTGAAGGTGATCCATTATGAATCAGAAATGTATTATATTTGTGCAAAATATGCTTGGATGCGTTCAACAACAAGAGTTGAATTTTTGATAAAAACGAGCTTTACTCGGAAAGTCGCTATTAGTATAAATTTATCTTAAAAAATGAATTTAAAAGGATATTTAATTCAGATAACTTTCAACCAAGGAGTGGTGGCATGAATTTCGCTTTATATTAATTACTGTATTAAGTTCTACGTTTAAAACTTAATTTAAACTGGTTCATTTTATTTTAGTAAAGGTGGCTTTATTTAAAGTCTGCTTGCGGCTTTGTATTATTAAAAAATCATCAGAAAGGAAAAGGTTTGGAAACTAGAAAATTTAAAATAGCGCTCCTTGCATTATTAATTTCAACAGGGATGATGGCCGAGGTTCAAGCTTCTGCACAATCGAATAAAGTTTTAAATATTGCATTTGAAGCACCGGATGATGGTTTTGATATGGTCAAAACCTATAATTATTATAGTGGCAATATTGCGGAAGCCATTTTTGAACCCTTATTGAAATATGACTATCTAGCACGTCCTGTTGTTCTTGTTCCAAATACTATTGAAGCGATGCCAAAGATTGAACAAGAAGGAAAAGTCTATACCTTCAAAATCAAACGAGGCATCCATTTTTCAGATGATCCAGCCTTTAAGGGAAAAAAACGCGAGCTAGTTGCGCAAGATTACATTTACGCGATTCAACGAATTTTAGATCCAGCTAACCGTTCTCCGACCTATTCATTTATTGATGGCAAAATCTTAGGCGGGGATGCGGTCGTTGCGGATGCAAAGAAGTCAGGAAAATTTAATTACAATGCGGCTATTGCCGGCCTAAAAGCGATAGATCCTTATACTTTGCAAATTACTTTGACGCGCCCTGACTATAATTTTCAATATATTTTGGCCTATGTTACGTTTGGTGCAATTTCAAAAGAAGTTGTTGAATTTTATGGCAATAAAATTGCACAGCATCCTGTGGGAACAGGACCGTATCAGCTCAGTAAATATGTTCCACGTAGCAAGATAGAATTGGTTGCAAACCCGAATTATCGTGGTTTTGTCTGGAATTTTAAATCGACAGGCACCGCTTGGGACAATCAGTTAGTCAAAGAAATGAACGGGAAGAAAATGCCACAAATCGGCAAGGTTTCCGTCAGTATTATTGAAGAAGAACAGTCACGGTGGTTAGCATTTAAAACAGGGCAGCTAAATTTTGATAAATTGACCTCAAATGCTGTCACACAAGCCTTAGATTCTCAAAATAAACTTAAGCCTGATATGCAAAAGCTCGGCATTAAGCATTATCCAAATAAAGATGCTGAAATCACCTACAGCATGTTCAATATGCAAGACCCGCTTGTCGGTGGTCAAAGCCTTGAAAAGATCGCTTTACGCCGTGCCATCAGCATGTCATACAATCAAGCTGAATCGATTAAACAGTTATATCAAGGGCAGGCCGTAAAGGCTGAAATGTTTTTACCAGAAGGCGTGAGTGGCTTTAATCCAAAATATCGCAGTAGTTTGGGATATAACCCATTGCTGGCTAATAAATTACTGGATCGATTTGGGTATAAGAAAGGTGTTGATGGTTATCGAACCTTGCCCGATGGTAAAGCGTTGACCTTAAAAATAAATACTGAAAATAGCTCTAAATCAGTGATTCAATCTGAGTTATGGAAAAAAAATCTCGATGCCATTGGGATACGGGTACAGTTTAAGGTCAGTAACTTTGCTGACAATTTAAAAGAAGCAATGCAATGTAAATATATGATGTGGTCTGGAGCGTGGATTGCAGATTATCCTGAAGGGGAGAACTTTGCTCAATTACTATATGGGCCAAATTCAGGACAAGGGAATTTAAGTTGTTATCAATCTAAAGCTTATGACGCATTATATAAGCAAGCAATTGTGTTGAAACCTAAAGATCGTGAACCTTTTTATGAAAAAATGAACCGTCAAATTGAAGCGGATAACCCTTGGATTATCCATTCTACACGGATTCGTAATTGGTTAATTCACCCTGAAATTCAGGGGTATAAAACACATCCAATGATGAACACCAGTTGGCAATATCTCGATATTCAGCCTAGTAAAAAATAATTGAGTCAGGATTACAATGAAGCGAAATTCGAATTTTACGCTAACCAAATTTGCTACAGCGTGTTTGATGGGGGGAGTGTTGTTCAGTGCGATGCCGACATTAGCATTGGCAAAGAATCCAGCAGATCCAAATAAAGTTTTACGTCATATTTTCCCTGTCGCAGAAACAGGTTTTGACCCAGTTGGCGTGCATGATCTGTATTCTGCACATGTGAATACATCAATCTTTGAAACCTTATATACCTATGACTATTTAGCATCGCCGGCAAAGTTGGTTCCTAAAACGGCTGCTGCGATGCCAGAAATCAGTGCTGATGGTTTGACTTATACCATTCGCCTGCAAAAAGGCATTTTTTTTGCTGATGATCCTGTATTTAAAGGCAAAAAAAGAGAGTTAACCTCGGCTGATTATGCATATACCTTTAGACGTTTAGTCGATCCGCAACTTCGCTCACCAAACAGTTGGCTACTCGATGGTCGCATTTTAGGCATGGAGAAGGTTCTAGAAAAGGCGAAAAAAACAGGTAAGTTTGATTATGATGCGCCCATTGAAGGCATACAAACCCCTGATCGGTATACCCTTGTCATTCGTTTAAATTCTCCAGATCAAAACTTTCCAATGTTATTAGCTCATCAACCTGCATCGGCCATGGCACGTGAAGTGGTCGAAAAATATCGAGACAAAGCGGGTTTTGTGATGGGTAAACCTGTGGGCACAGGGCCATATATTTTGACACGCTGGACACCTGGTTCACGAATTATTTTAAAGGCCAATCCTAACTATCGTGGCTTTGTCTGGGACTTTAAAGCATCAGATGCCAAAGATGAAAAGATTGTAAAAGCCATGCAAGGCAAAAAAATGCCGCAAATTGGCGTGATTGATATTCAGGTGATGGAAGAATCACAATCACGTTGGTTGACCTTTGCAAAAAATGAAGCGGATTTGTTGGTGCTAGATGGAGATTTGTCGGTACAAGCCTTAAAAGATGGAGAGCTAAAGCCTGAGTTGGCTAAAAAAGGCATCCAAATGTCGCGGATTTCTGACCCCTCTATCGACTATCACTATTGGAATATGCAAAACCCTGTGGTTGGAGGTTTTAGTAAAGAAAAAATTGCATTACGTCGTGCAATGGCGATGGCTTATTCAGCAGATAATCAAATCAAAATTTTGATGAATGGTGATGCACAAAAATTACAAAGCCCAATTCCACTCGGCGTTGTCGGTTATGACCCGAATTATAAGTCGAGTATTCCATACTCAGTTAAAGCGGCAAATTTATTGCTCGATCGTTATAACTATAAAGTCGGCGCAGATGGCTGGCGTACTCAACCGAATGGTAAACCGCTTACGATTGAAATGACGATATCGGGCAATAGTAGCCGTAGTCAGCAGTTGGGTGAATTTTGGAAGAAAACTTTAGATAGCATCAAAATTAAAATGACAACAAAGTCGATGCCATTTGCAGAAGCTTTAAAAGCCGAAAAACAGTGTCAAACAATGTTTAAAGCATCTGCGTGGATCGCAGACTATCCAGATGCAGACAATTTTATGCAATTGTTCTATGGCAAAAATATCAATGTCACCAACAACGGCTGTTCAAAAATACCTGAATACGACCGTTTATATGAACAGACACAGCGTATGAAGCCGGGACCGGAGCGTGATGCAATCTATCGGAAAATGTCACGCATATTAGAAGTGTACATGCCTGTCCAAATTAATTATGCACGTTACCGTAGTGTGTTGTCACAACCACGCGTGATTGGTTATAAAAAGCATCCAATTTTGGCAACAGAATGGATGTACATCGATATTGACCCGAAAAAATAAAATGGAACAAAACTGGAGAAATTATGAAAAATAAAGCTTTGAAACTCACCACACTCAGTATGTTGATGATCGGCGCTAGCCAATTCGTTCAAGCCGAAGATTCAATACGGAGTACTTTGCCAAAGTTCCAAGCCAAAGAAATACCTGCGCTGTGTGATGCCAAAATTCAGCAAGTGAAAACAGATTTAGCGGCATTTGAGCAAAAAAAGATAAAAAATAATGCAAAAGCAGCACCTGTTTTGGCGGAGTGGGATCAAATTTTTGCCAAATTTGAAGATTTTTATGGACCAATCGGACTGTATAGTAACGTCGATCCTGATGAGGCTTTACGTAAGGCGGCGGAAGATTGTGAAATTAAAATTATGGAGTTTCAAACTTCGGTTTATCAAAATCCAAAACTTTACAAGCAAATTAAAAAACTCAAAACCAATGACGAAATTGATAAAAAAATGCGTCAAGACATCTTGGATGGTTTTGAAAATACAGGGGTACAATTTACACCTGAAAAACGTGCTCGTTTGAAAGCTATCTTTGATGAATTAGCAAAAATTGAACAAGAATATGCGCGTAATGTACGAGATAATAAAGAAAAACTGGAGTTTACACCGGCGGAGTTGAAAGGCTTGCCAGACAGCTATATTTCGGGCTTAAAGAAAAATGAAAAGGGCAATTATTTGCTCGGTTTTGAATACCCAGAATACCGTCCATTTATGGAACTAGCAGAAAGCGATGATGCGCGTAAGCGTTACCAAACTGCATTCACGCGTCGTGGTACTGAGAAAAACTTAGTATTGTTAAAGCAAGCAATGGATTTACGTTATGAAATTGCGCAGCTCTTTGGCAAAAAAAGCTATGCCGAATGGGTGTTGCAACACCGTATGGCAAAAGACCCTGAAACAGTGAATAAGTTCTTAGCCGATGTTCATCAAACGGTGGCACCTTTAGAGAAAAAAGAAGTTGAGACTTTACGTGAGTTCAAAGCGAAAAGCCTGAAAATTCCACTCGAAAAAGCTGAAATCAATCGCTGGAGTGAGAGTTACTGGAGTGAAAAACTTCGCAAAGAAAAGTACCAAATCGATCAAGAAAAATTGCGTGACTATTTCCCAACCCAAGCATCTCAAGAATGGATTTTTGCCATTTCATCTGACCTTTATGGTATTGAATTTAAGCCTGCGAAAGTCGATGTTTGGCAGTCAGAAGTTGAATATTACGATGTAAAAGATAAAAAGACCGGTGAGTTGCTTGGTGGTTTATATATCGATAAATACCCACGTGAAGGGAAGTATGGTCATGCGGCTGTTTGGGGCGTAAAAGGTGGTAGTACCTTGACTAAGCGTAAACCGATTTCTGCTTTGGTGACTAATTTTAACCGTAAAGGTCTAAATAGTGATGAACTTGAAACCTTTGTTCATGAGTTTGGTCATGCTTTGCACGGTATTTTGTCCAATACACGCTATGCATCCCAATCGGGGACTTCAGTAGAGCGCGACTTTGTAGAAGCACCTTCACAAATGTATGAAGAATGGGCGCGTCGTAAAGAAACTTTATCTACACTCGCAAATTACTGTAATCCAGCGTGTCCACCTGTAGATGACGCACTGATTAATAAATTAAAAGCGGTTCATAGCTATGGACGTGGTTTGCATTATGCACGTCAAGCCTTGTATGCAAAATATGATATGGCACTTCACTCATCAGATGCTTTGAGTGTTAAACCCTTAGATGTCTGGAAGAAAATGGAAGGCGAGACAGCTTTAGGCTATGTCCCAAGCACTGAATTCCCAGGACAATTCAACCATATCATGGGCGGTTACCAAGTTGGCTATTATGGCTATATGTGGTCTGAAGTGATGGCACTCGATATGTTGTCTGCTTTCGGAGATAACCTAAATAACCCAGAAGTGGGACAACGCTACCGTAAAACGATCTTGTCGCAAGGTGGTCAATATGAAGCAGAAAAATTGGTGCATGATTTCTTAGGTCGTAAACCTGATAACAAAGCTTTCTTTGATGAAATTACTGGACAACGAGTGAAGTAAGGACAACTTTATGCTGGCATATATCATACGGCGTATATGGCAGATGATCCCAACGATGTTGGGGGTTGTTCTGCTCATATTCTTCTTATTTAACTGGGTAGGTGGAGACCCTGCATATATTCTAGCAGGCAAAATGTCGAACCCAGAGCAAATTGAAAACATCCGTCAACAGTTGGGGGTTGATCAACCCTACTATGTCCAATTGTGGATTTTCATTAAGCAGATTTTAACTTTTGATTATGGAATGAGTTGGAGTACAGGTGAGTCGGTGTCAGATATTATTTTGACCCGTCTAGGACCATCACTGACGATTTTAATTCCTTTAACCATTTTGCAAACGATCATTTCAATTGGTTTGGCACTTGCTGTGGCTTCAGTTCGTGGCACATTAACCGATCGTATGATTATGATGCTATGTACGATTGGTATGTCGATTAGTATTTTGGTTTACATTATTGTTTTCCAATACGTTTTTGCATATCAGTTAAGCTGGTTTCCGGTTCAAGGCTGGAGTGATCACTTTAGCGAAAACTTATTTAAATACGGTTTACTGCCTATCTTAATTATGTTGGTGGTGAGTATTGCACCAACTTTGCGCTTGTACCGTAGTTTTGTATTGGATGAAGTCAATCAAGACTATGTTCGAACTGCGCGTGCGAAAGGGGTGGGTGAAAGCCGTATTTTAGGTGTACATGTACTGCGTAACGCCTCAATTCCAATTATTACCGATGTCATGTCGAGTCTACCGGCACTGCTGATAGGCGCTTTCCTGATTGAACGATTCTTTGGTATTCCGGGTATTGGTCGTGAAGTCATTATTGCTGTTGAACGCAGTGACTTCCCTGTCATTAAGGCGATTACGGTCTACGTTGCAGCGGCTACAATGATTTTTAACTTAATCGCGGATTTGATTTATAAACTTGTCGATCCTCGCGTTCAGTTGAAGTAGGTGGCCTATGCTAGGAATATTCAATAAGACCAAAGCAACGGCATCAACACCTGCATCGACTGGCTTGTGGAAGTTGGCGATGCGACGCCTAAAAGCCGATAAATTAGCGATGGTGTCGTTGTTCGTTGTACTGTGTTATTTCGTGGTGTTGCTATTGTCGATGACAGGCTTGGTTGCATCCAATTGGAATAAAGAAGTGGCTGTGAGTTATGCACCTCCAAGTTTTATTGGGGCGGAACTTAATGAAACAGCCAAAACCAAAGCATCAGCAGAAGATATGGCATTGCCTGAAAATCCTGTTGATCCTTTAAAAGATGTAATTGCTGAACTGAATGCAGAGATTGCGACTGAGCAAGGTGGTACCAATGCAATTGACTACTATGGAGTTGTCGATCCACTAGCAGAAGATATGAAAGCGATTGATCAGCAATTGGGTGGCCATTTGTTAGATCAACAAAGCGAGCTAAAACAAACTTTACCGTTTGGTGCGGATAAATGGGGGCAGGATGTCCTGCAAAAAACCATTAAAGGTGCTGAAACATCTATTATTGTTGGCGTGGTAGCTGCATTACTTGCTGTCGTGATTGGGACAATTTTAGGGGCAATTTCTGGCTACTTCGGTGGTTGGGTCGATGATATTTTAAACTGGTTTTATAACATTTTTACCTCGATTCCGTATTTACTCTTGGTTCTTGCGATTGCAGCTGTATTACAACAAAAGGGGATCTTATCGATTGTCCTCATTCTAGGGCTTACTGGATGGACGGGGGTGTATCGCCTGATTCGTGCAGAGTATATGAAACATACTTCGCGTGAATATGTACTTGCTGCCAAAGCGATAGGGGTGAGTCATTTCCGACGCATCTTTGTGCATATCTTTCCGAACGTCAGTCATATTGCATTGGTGCAAATCTCGATTTTAGTGGTGGCCTTTATTAAGTCGGAAGTGATTTTGAGCTTCTTGGGATTTGGTGTTCCTGTTGGGGTTGTGTCATGGGGTAGTATGCTTAATGAAGCACAAAGTGAATTGATTTTAGGTAAATGGTGGCAGCTTATCGCAGCATCTGTAGCGATGGCGGTTTTGGTTACAGCATTTTCGATGTTTACTGATGCATTGCGTGATGCATTAGATCCAAAATTGAAATAAGGAGGAGTAAAGGATGACGGAACAAAATCAAACTGTTAAACCAACGCTCCTCAGTGTTCAAAACCTGAAAGTGAGCTTTAAGGCCGAAGACAAAAGCTATATCGAAACGGTCAAAGGAATATCTTTTGACATTCCTGCCAATACAACTGTGGCGCTTGTGGGAGAATCTGGCAGTGGCAAGTCGGTGACCTCGTTGGCAACCATGGGGCTGTTGCCACGTGATCAAAGCCGTATAGATGCAAGCAGTAAAATAGTTTTTGAAGGGCAGGATTTACTGAGTCTGTCTCCAAGAGAAATGCGTAATATCTGTGGTAAAGATATTGCGATGATTTTTCAGGAACCGATGTCGTCACTCAATCCAGTCTTTACAGTGGGTGATCAAATTGCAGAAGTATTACGACTTCATCTAGGTATGGGGCGTAAGCAGGCAAGAGCACGGACTCTGGAATTATTGAAGGAAGTGGGTATTCCTTCTCCTGAAACGAAAATTGATGCCTATCCTAGCCAAATGTCAGGTGGTCAACAACAGCGGGTCATGATTGCTATGGCGATTGCATGTGAGCCAAAGTTGTTAATTGCTGATGAGCCAACCACAGCACTTGATGTGACGATTCAAAAGCAAATTTTAGATTTACTTGAAGCCTTGCAAAAGAAACGTGAGATGTCGATGCTGTTCATTACGCATGATTTAGCATTGGTAAGCGAAATTGCCGATCAGGTGATTGTCATGCGTCATGGAGAAATCCGTGAACAAGGCTTGGTCAATGAAGTGCTGGATCATCCTAAAGATATCTACACTCGAGCTTTGCTAAAGTGCCGTCCGCAGATGTCAGAACGTCCTTATAAATTGCCAATGATCAGTGATTTTATGCGTCAAAATGGTGATGAGCTGATTGAGGATGTGCATTTATCTGAGGAAACCCGTAGACAACGAACGCGTGGTCTTACGGGTAATGAACAGATTATTTTAGATGTCAAAGACCTGAAAAAATCGTTTTATAGCCGCAAGGGTTTATTTGGTAAGGATGAGTATCAGGCGGTCAAAGGTGTCTCGTTTCAACTGGCGAAAGGTAAAACGCTCGGGTTGGTTGGAGAGTCTGGCTCAGGTAAAACCACAATTGGCCTTTTACTGATGCGACTACAGGAAGCGACAGGTGGTCAGGCGCTGTTTGAAGGTCATGATATTTTGGCGATGAGTGACAAAGAATTTACTCAATATCAGCGCAAAATACAGATCATTTTCCAAAACCCATATGCTTCGCTCAATCCACGATTTACTGTGGGTCAAATTTTGATGGAGCCGATGCAAGTGCATCAGATAGGGAAGGATGATGCTGAACGCGAGCAAATGGCGTTTGATTTGCTTGAGCGTGTCAGTTTGCCTGCCCAAGCATTTTATCGCTATCCACATGAGTTTTCTGGTGGTCAGCGTCAACGTATTGCCATTGCACGATGCTTGACCTTAAAGCCAGAAATTTTGATCTGTGATGAGTCTGTCTCTGCCCTAGATGTTTCGGTTCAAGCCCAAGTTCTGAACTTATTGCAAGATTTACAAGATGAATTTGGTTTGAGCTATATCTTTATTTCACATGATTTATCTGTGGTGAAATATATTTCTGACCAAATCATGGTGATGAACCATGGTGATATCGTTGAAATTGCAAACTCGGATGAGCTGTATCGATCACCACAGCATGAATATACCAAGCGTTTGCTGAGTGCGATTCCACAAACCACTGAACAATTTATTTAGTGTTGGTATAAAAAAACCGCTCAAATGAGCGGTTTTTTTATACTTAAGAAATTAAAATTTCTTAAAGCCTTTGTTGTTTCCGCTAAATGCACGACTTGGCACAGAGTCATTACGACGCTCACGATTGCCAAAATTGTCGTTACGACGTTCACGGTTACCGAAGTTTTCACTGTTGCGATCATTACGGTTATTGTTGAAACCGTCGTTGCGACGCTCTGAACGGTTAAATCCATTGCCTTGGAATCCACCTTCACTACGACCAGTACGACGTTCGCCACGATTGTCTTGATAACCATTGCTTTGTAGTGGCTGGTTTTCGTCACTGTCACGACGTTGTTGGCGTAAGTAACCACCGCGACGTGCTGCCATTGGTTTGTCTTGCATACGTTCAGTACGACGTTTAGCCATACCAAACAGGCCAGTACCTTGACGTGGTTTAAGTTCAACCGACTTGGTTAAGTTGTCGATATCTTGTTTATCTAGCTCGATCCAACGACCAGTACGCAGTTCGCGTGGCAGAATTACTGAACCATAACGTGTACGTAAAAGACGGCTCACTTTTAAGCCTTGAGATTCGAAAATACGACGAACTTCGCGGTTACGACCTTCTTTTACGACCACTTGATACCAACGGTTAATACCGTCACCACCAATTTCAGAGAATGACTCAAATTTTGCAGGGCCATCATCTAAAACAACGCCTTGTAACATGTTGTTTTTTAACTGAGGAGTGACTTCACCCATGACACGAACGGCATATTCACGTTCGATTTCGCTAGAAGGGTGCATTAAACGGTTCGCCAGTTCACCGTCATTCGTGAACAGCAATAGACCTGTAGAGTTGATATCTAGACGACCCACCATCACCCAACGATCACCTGTAATTTGAGGTAATTGTTCAAATACCGTTGGACGGTTTTCAGGGTCATTGCGTGAACAAATTTCGCCTTCTGGTTTATAGTAAATCAACACACGGCGACGAATTTCGTCTTCAATTTGGAACTGAACTTTACGACCATCGATGCGAAGCTCATCACCCGGTTCAATACGTTCACCCACTTGGGCAACTTGCCCATTTACGCTCACACGACCAGCGGCAATGACTTCTTCCATATAACGGCGAGAACCCAAACCAACGCGTGCGAGCACCTTTTGCAATTTTTCACTCATGACAGCATAACCTTAGAAATTATCATCAACAGTTCACCTATTTATGACTTCGGTGCATTCGCATCGAGGGCCATAAAAGCTTCCTTGGCATCCTGCAGGGGAGGCAATTGGCCCAATGAGGTTAGACCAAAAGCATTTAAAAATTGAGGCGTTGTAACTAACAACGCGGGTCGTCCTGGGAGTTCACGAAAACCAGATTCTTTAATCCAGTTCCAGTCAAATAACGTACGTAAAATTTGACTATTGTTGGTCACCCCACGGATTTGCTCAATATCTGCGCGGGTTACCGGTTGATGGTAAGCAATGACAGAAAGAGTTTCGAGCAAGGATGGCGATAAACGAGTTGGTCGTTCAGGCCAGGTCTGTGCAATAATATTACGATATTTTGCACGTACTTGAAAACGGAAACCTTGAGCGGTTTCAACAAGTTCAATTGATTTGCCGTGTTGCAGCATTGAAAGCTGCTGCAAATATTGGCGTAATTCGGTTTTACTGAAACGGTCTTGGAAAGCCTCTTTTAAACGGGCAATACTCACCGCCGCTTCACTGGCAAAAATAATGGCTTCAAGCTGCATCAAAATTTCATGCAGATTATCTTCTGAAGACACCGCAGTCATTTGTTTAAGTTCAGTGTTCATGCACGTGCTCCCTGAATTGCAAGCGGTGCTTCTACACCTGATGCGACAATTTGGACTTTTTGTTGGCGTGTCAGTTCTAATACAGCCATAAATGTCACGACAACACCCATGCGACCTTGGCTTGGCTTGAGTAAGTCCGCAAAATCTAATACTTCACCTGACTCAAGCTTAGTTTCAATATAAGCAATACGTTCTTCGAGTAAAACAGGCTCTTGTAAAATTTGGTGGGTAACCGGTTCTGGTCGATTAAAAACACAGAGTATGGCATCACGAAGTAATTGAATGTCATAACCATCATTGGTTTCGACAATCGTTCCTAAACTGACATTGGTATCGAAAGTATCTCGATCCAACACCGACATTTGACCTAATCTTTCCGCAGCTTGTTTGATGCGCAAATACGTTTCTAAACGGTCAATCAATTCCTGTTTAGTATCTTGTTCATGTGCAGCGGTCGACTTAGGTTTTGGCAATAATAGACGCGATTTTAAATCGGCCAATAGGGCTGCCATCACCATATAGTCTGCGGTTAATTCAATATCTAGAGCTTTCATTGCATCCATATAAGACAAATATTGGGATGCAATTGGGGCAATATCGACTTGTAATAAGTCGAAGCCATTTTTTTGAATCAGGTAAATCAGAAAGTCGAGTGGTCCTTCGAAATGCTCTAATAGAATTTCAAATGCAGCGGGTGGAATGTACAAATCTTCTGGAATAGCTTCTTGCCACTCATCCAAAACGCGAATGTGTGGAGCATCTTCCATAGAATTATGGACAGTTTGGTTCATTGCAATTATAGGCCACGCGAATTTTCAAAGGCATGCAGACAGCTTTCGCTTCGATCTCACATCGAAAGTAAAAGCACAAAAGTTATAGGGAATAGTGTAATGGAAAAATGCGTTTAAAGAAATTACTGAACGGTTGAATTGGGTAAAAAACTTAAAATTTATAGGGAATAGGCTTTATTTATACACATGTAAAATTTTAAAGCTGTGATATCGATCACATCTTGTGTTAATTATAAAAAATACACTCATCAAATCGTGAACTCATTTAAGCTGTGATATCTGGATGATGGGCGTCCAGCATGAAATGATTTGATTGAATTGACTAAAAGAATATTTGCTATGCCACAACAATATAATCAATGGGGTCAGGCCGTAGGGATGACGTTGGCGCAGTTTGAACCTTGCCAGTTCAGATGTAAAACTGAAGTGGGGCAATCTGTTCGACTTATTCCGATGTTGCCCGATCAGCTTGATGATAGTCTTTTACAGCGGCTATGGCAGACAGTACAACAAGAACCCGATGAACGCTGTTGGACGTATTTGCCTTATTCTCAAATTCAAAGCATGCAGCAATTGCGTGATTATTTTCAGCAATCCTTTCATTTTGCCGGTTCGATGCATTATGTCATTGAGGTTGGTGATGCCATTGTAGGATGGGTTGGTTTGCTTAATGTACGCCCAGCACATGCTGTCATTGAAATTGGCAATGTCTATTTTTCAAGTTTAATGAAGCAATCAACCGCAGCAACAGAAACTATTTATCTGTTGTTAAAAGCATGCTTTGCAGCGAGATATCGACGGGTGGAGTGGAAGTGTGATGACTTGAACACGCCTTCGAAAAACGCTGCTTTGCGTTTTGGCTTTCAATTTGAAGGGTTGTTTCGTCAACATGTGATAGTGAAAGGTCGTAATCGTGATACTGCTTGGTTTGCGATGTTGGATCAGGATTGGCCAATGTTGTCTCAAGCATATGCAGCATGGCTCGATACAAACAACTTTGATGAGCAGGGGCAGCAGAAAATTCATTTAAAGGAATTTATGCAGCTTTATTACGCTTGAGGAAAAGCACACTATCAAGGTTTTGAGCCTGTTGGTAAGACCCTTTGTTCAAGTGCAAATTCGATGATGAGTTGGCACTGCGCTTGCGAGCAGAGATTTTGATTAGCTCTACGTTTAAACAGCGATTTGACCGTTGATGCATGCAGAAAATAATGAAAAATTTGCGGCTGTGTTGTCGCTATTGGTGAAATTAAATTTTTATCTATTGCCCTTAGTTGAGCCGTGGATTCTAAAGTCCAAGGCTCAGTGGCATATATAGCAAAATGATTAAGGCTGTTTTGCTCGGAGATACTGAGGTCTGTCGCATTTTGGAGCTTGAGTAAAATCTGAAATAAAGTCATCAGGTCGATTCCTTTATCGAAAGGTGCTTTAACCGCGTTTTGAGCCGATGTATTTTACATGCTGTGCTTCTAATCGACAGCATGTATTTAATAGTACATGCTATTCAAATGCACTGACATCACCGACACCACGGCGAATCACTTCAGGGTATTCACCTGCAAGGTTTACAACGCTAGTGGTATTTAAAGTACCTAAGCCGCCATCAATTAATACATCTATTCGTTTGCCGATTTGCAGTTCAATTTCGTAAGGATCATCAATCGGTTCTTTTTGGCCCGGTAAAATTAAGGTCGATGTTAATAAAGGCTCACCCAATTCTTTGAGTAATAATTGGCAAATCGGGTTGCTCGGAATACGCAGTCCAATGGTTTTCTTTTTAGGATGCATTAAACGGCGAGGAACTTCACTGGTGGCAGGCAAAATAAAGGTAGTGACAGCAGGGGTGTTATTTTTCAATAAACGATACATGGCATTGTCGACTTTGGCATACGTGGCAATGTCAGATAAATCTGCACAAATAATCGCATTTTGATGTTTAGCATCGAGCTGACGAATTTGGGCAATGCGTTCCATGGCATTTTTGTTCCCAATTTGGCAGCCGATGGCATAGGCGGCATCTGTAGGATAAACCACCACATCGCCGGCACGAATCCGTTCAACGGCTTGCGTAATTAAACGGGGCTGAGGATTTTCCGGATGTATTCTTAAATGCAACATGTCGTTTTCCTCTTATTATTAAAAGCTCTAGACATTATGTCGCGGTCTACTTGCTTTGTGCAATGTGAAATGCAGTCAAATTGTATAATTTAATCAAGCATTTCACGTTGAAATTCATTCGCCTGTAACATTTTGCCAGCACGTGTACAGTGGCAAATGCATTGGATAAAGCGCCAAGCATCGCGTGGAAGTTTGGCTTCACCCTTAAAATAAGCCTGTAATTGAGCATAGACATTGTCTTTAAAGCTGCTGCCATCTCCGCCTTCACCAGTGAGGTTATCGAGTGATACACGAAACTTACGTCCAAAGGCTTTGGCAAATAACCATTCGATCGCTTGCGGCTTAATTTCTACCTGTTCAAAGAGGGCTTGTTGCTCTTTGCTGCGACCATCTGGTGCATACCAATAGCCTAAATCAGGAAGTAAACGGCGTTGATCACCAGCAATAGTCCAATGACTAATTTCATGCAAGGCGCTATTGAAATAACCATGAGCAAATTGAATGCGGGCAGGGCCGTTTAAATCGGCAGGAAAGTACTCGGGCTCACAGTCACCTTTCACTAAGCACACATTCAGGTGGGAAAACCAATGATTAAAGTGTAAGATGAGCCAATCGACGTGTTCTGTTTCTGTGGAAAGTTTCTCCCAAGCCGAGAGTTGCACTTGGTCAGTTGAAATGTCAGAATCAAGCGTTGAAATTGTGCTCATAAGTGATGAAACATTCACTTCTGTTTGCGGCTGCAACAGATGCATAACTTAAGTTACCCAAATGGTCTGTCTAAATAAGTACAAAATTGTATCTTAATCTTTGACAGAGTACTGATGAATTTGTAGAATTGCCGCCTTAATTATGTCAGCAAATACCTTTCCGGCACAGATTGAGCCGTTTAAATGGGCTGAACAGGGCTTTAAATGGTCAGGAACACTGCCATTATCTCGCTTTGTTCGTATTGCTCGTGAAGCTGTTGGATCAATTGATGATCAATTGATTAACATAGACTGTAAGCTATCAATGGATGCTTATCATCGCATTGTATGGCTAGATGGTCATGTTGAAACAAATGTTCCAATGGAATGCCAGCGTTGTCTGGATACTGTTGAGATCCCACTTGTTTCAAGTTTTCATCTAGCTCTTGTAGATGACGAGTCACTGATAGAGCGCTTGGATGAGGATGCTGATTTCATCGTTTTAGGTGAAAGTGAAGCAACAACCAAAGGTTCATATGATGCGCCTGCGACTGCTGATTTACTCTCACTGATAGAGGATGAATTGTTATTGTTGATGCCTTTGTCACCTAAGCATGACGCTTGTGAACATAAGCATCAACCTGCCGCTGAAGAGCTTGTTGAAGAAAAACGGGACAACCCGTTTGATGTTTTGGCAGGTTTGAAGGGTAAACTTAACTAATTTTTGTGTTATACTCTTGAGTATAAGACAATCGAATTTGTTCTGATCCATTTTTTCGATCTTTGTAAGGAGCCATCATGGCCGTTCAGCAAAACCGTAAAAGTCGCTCTCGCCGTGACATGCGCCGTTCACATGACGCTTTAACCGAGAATGCATTAACTGTAGACCAAGCTACTGGCGAGACTCACCGTCGTCACCACGTATCTAAAGATGGTATCTACCGTGGTCGTCAATTATTCGCTAAAGCATCTGCTGAATAATTGGTGATGTATTAAGCGTCAAGCTTAGTAGAAAAAATGGGAGCTTTAAGCTCCCTTTTTTTGTACCGATTTTTTGTTGCATTTGGCAATTACCAAGACAAAAATTAAGTGTTAAATTTCCGTCCCTGAAACAAGCTTACATGGGATTGTGTTGAATAAATGTCCAAATAGCATAAATTCACCAGTCTTGATAAAGGATTTTTTTATGTCTGCTAAACAACTCGAGCAAGCAGCTCAAGCTACTAAAACTGCATTCGTGTTCCCGGGTCAAGGGTCACAGAAAGTCGGCATGCTCGCTGAACTTGCAGAACAGTTTAGTAGTGTGCAAGCAACATTTGCAGAAGCATCAGAAGCGGCTGGCTTTGATCTTTGGCAAATTGCTCAAAGTGGTGAAGGGTTAAACCAAACAGAATTTACTCAACCTGTACTACTGACTGCCAGTATTGCTTTATGGCGTGTGTGGTTAGAGTTAGGTGGTGTTGCACCGAAATACCTTGCGGGTCACTCTTTAGGTGAATACAGCGCCTTGGTTGCTGCGGGAGCGATGAGCCTAGGTGATGCCGTTAAACTGGTGAACCTACGTGGTCAGTTAATGCAAAGTGCTGTACCTGAAGGTCAAGGTGCAATGGCGGCAATTTTGGGTCTAGATGATGCCAAAGTCATTGAACTTTGTGCTCAAGCAGAAGACCCAGGTTCAGTAGATGCTGCAAACTACAATGCACAAGGTCAAGTTGTCATTGCGGGCGATAAAGCCATGGTTGAAGCGGTTATGGCTGCTGCTAAAGATAATGGCGGTAAGGCAATCGCACTTCCGGTTTCTGTGCCATCGCATTGTGCATTGATGAAACCTGCTGCTGAACAGTTTGCGACAGCATTGGAACAAACTGCCATTGAGCTGCCTACTATACCTGTAATACAAAATGTAGGCGCTGAAATCGCGACTGATGTAGCGCAATTACGTCAGGCGTTAACTGCACAGTTATACCAATCTGTACAGTGGACAAAGACCATGCAGTATTTGCAAGACCAAGGTATTCAGTACATTGCTGAATGTGGTCCGGGTAATGTCCTTGCGAATCTCGCAAAACGTTTGCCAAATATTGAAAAAGCATTCCCACTCGACACGAAAGGTCGTATGGAAGATGCACTGAATGCCATTTTAGTGGCAGAAGGGAAAATTGCATGACACAAGAACGCAAAGTTGCTTTAGTAACAGGTGCGAGCCGAGGGATTGGAGCAGCAATTGCTCAGCAATTGATTCAAGACGGTTATTTTGTTGTAGGTACTGCAACTTCAGAAGCGGGTGCGGAAAAACTATCTGCAGCTTTTGCTGAAAATGGTGCGGGTAAAGTTCTAGATGTACGTGATGCAACTGCAATTGATGCATTGGTATCAGACATTGAGCAAAACTTTGGTTCAGTATTGGTTTTGGTGAACAATGCTGGTATTACCAAAGATAATTTGTTACTTCGTATGTCAGAAGATGATTGGGATGACATTCTCAACATTCATTTGAAAGCCGTTTATCGACTTTCTAAACGTGTTTTAAAGGGTATGACCAAAGCACGTTTTGGCCGAATTATTAATATTAGTTCTGTGGTTGCACATTTTGCTAACCCTGGACAAGCAAACTATTCTGCTGCAAAAGCAGGGATTGAGGCCTTTGGTCGCAGCCTTGCAAAAGAGATGGGAAGCCGCCAAATCACTGTAAATGCAGTGGCTCCGGGCTTTATTGCAACAGAAATGACAGAACAGTTAAGCGAAGAAATTCGTAAAAAGATGAGTGATCAAGTGGCCTTAAACCGTTTAGGTGAGCCGCAAGATATCGCAAATGCCGTAAGTTTTCTTGCTTCTGAAAAGGCAAGTTACATTACCGGAACTGTATTACATGTAAATGGTGGTTTATACATGAGCTAAGCGCTCAAGTATAAACTTTCAAAACGATTTAGATTCAATTAAACTAACGGCATTAAAAACGCCACAAGCAATGAGGAGAATTCCTGTGAGCGATATCGAACAACGCGTAAAACAAGCAGTAGCTGAACAACTTGGTCTTAAAGCAGACGAGATCAAAAACGAAGCTTCTTTCATGGATGACTTAGGTGCAGATTCTCTAGACCTAGTTGAATTAGTTATGTCTTTCGAAAACGATTTCGACATCACTATTCCTGATGAAGATTCAAACGAAATCACTACTGTACAATCTGCAATTGACTATGTTTCTAAGAAACTAGGTTAATTTTAGATTTCAGTGATGCTGATTTAAAAAGCCACCATTCGGTGGCTTTTTTTATGCCGAATATTTTGTTTTTACATTAGCTTACGTTTCTGTCACCAACAACAACTCAAAAGCGGTTATTTTTTAGCTATAAAAATAGAGTTTGAACAATAGTTAAATGATTTAAAACAGTAAAAACAACGGAGAAAAACATGGGTCTTTTTGATTTTGTAAAAGGTATTGGTAAAAAAAATACAGCGCCTGCAGAACCTCAGTCAGCGCCAGCAACACCTTCTGAACCATCTGCACAAGAAATTGCCAATAAGTTATTGGGTCATATTAAAGCACTGGGCTTGCCTGTAACTGGTTTGTCTGTGAGTTATAACGGGACTTCAGATCTAGCAACAGTGAAAGGTCAGGTACAAAGCCAAGCAGATCGTGAAAAGATTATCTTAGCAGTAGGGAATATTGATCATGTGGCACAAGTAGATGATCAGTTAACAGTGACGAGTCCTGAGCCTGAAAGTAAATTCTACACTGTTAAATCAGGGGATAATTTGTCTAAAATCTCTAAAGAATTTTATGGTGATGCAAATCAATACAATAAAATTTTTGAAGCGAACCGTCCTTTGTTAAAAAATGCCGATGACATTTTCCCAGGGCAAGTGCTGCGTATTCCTGCATAAATATTTGTGTTTACAGTAAAAAAGCCATCTTTCGATGGCTTTTTTTGTATGCGTTAATGGTGGGGTTAAATATAATACGGCTGAAATAATTCAAAATAAGAAATCAATGAAACAAAAAATCATCTTTATTATCTTACTGTTGCTTGCAGTTGTTGTGTGTCTTTGACCGCGGTGGGATGAGCGTATTGATCCTCGGGTGCTCAAGTGGCAGCAGGCTGAAATTTCTTATCATTCAAATTACACACAAGAGCCGTATTTTAACTTGCTTGGGCTGAATGCTGTAGATCGGTTTTCAGCATTGAATATTGGGTGCTATCGTTATCATCAAGATTGGGCATTTAGTTTGTTGGGGCAAGAGCATCAGAATGTTTTGGGCCAGCCATTGAATGCGAAGCTAACGCGTGAAAAGTGGTCAGAAGAACAGACGAATTTAGTTGCGGAGTTTCAGTAATTGCTGGTCGATGATCCTAAGGCGGCTAGCGCATTTGTTGTTGAGCATCATCAGGTGCTCGGTGCGTTGATACAGCAAGAAAAGGTGCCGTTGCAGCGCTTTAATACATGGTTGCAGCATGCAGACCAATACCGCAGTTTAAGTATGCCGAGCAATTCCGCATATCCAGACTTTAAGTATTTAAATCAGTTGGTGATCCTTTATCAGATCAATATTGCGTTAAATAAAGAGGATAAGCTGGATGCATATATGGCTGAATATCACAGATTACAGCAGATGCTTGAGCGCCCGATCTCATTGGTTGAAAGGATGCTGATTCAAAACTGGCTGGCACGTTATGTTCGAATTATACGTAATGAGCAATTAAAGACTGGACAAGTTGTTTATTTGGAGCCTTTAAGTGCCAGTCAGTTGAGTTTGCGCTCAGCAGCACAATGGGAAGCCTATGGCATATATGCGGTGTTGAAGCAGGTGCAGCAATCATCGGGTTGGAGTACCTCCTTGATGTATTGGTTGTATTTGCCAAATCAAACTGCAAATCAATTGTTTAAGCAATATGAAGAGGCGGCACAGCTATCTGAGCTTTCTTATGATTCGTTTAGGATGCAGGCTGGTCAAGAGCAGGGACAGTATTCATCTTGGCATATCAAAAACTATTTGGGCAATACTTTGTCCAATATAGAGGGGGTGCCTTGGGAGCGCTATGTGCTTGCAGGGCACATTTTGAATGATCGTATTATGATTTTTAATTTGTTGAATCAAAATAGCCACGGCCGACGTTTCTTTAAGAAAGAGGGGATGTTGTGTGCTGAAGTGCCGTATCCGCGTGAGCAATTTAGAGCACACAATTGGAATATTTTAGATAGCTGTGTGCAGTTGTAGTTTTTGAATATTAAATAAGATAAATAAAAAGCCCCAATGAGTAGGGGCTTTTTTACAGTTGTTTAGAAGCTTGGCTTCACCACAACTAAAATAACCACCGCAAATAAAATCAAAGTTGGCATTTCATTAAAATAACGCCAGAATTTATGCGACTTATAATGTGCATTTTCGATAAGCTTTTTACGGTAATAACCACAAACAAAATGATAAATCACCAATAGTCCAACCAATCCAACTTTTAAATAGAACCAAAGCGCTTCATGGTAGTGTCGTGTTGCATCACCCCAATCGACGAGGAAGTGCGCCGTGATCAGTGTAGCAATCATTGCAGGCCACATAATGCCGCGATATAGCTTGCGTTCCATGATTTGAAAGCGCTGATGACTCGTAGCATCATCACTCATGGCGTGGTAGACATAAAGGCGAGGGAGATAGAATAGCGCTGCGAACCAGCAAACAACTGCGATGATATGCAATGCTTTTACCCAGAGGAAAGCATCTGATGGAGCATCCATATATTAACCCTTAAAAGGGCGGTGGGTATGTGCTTTGGCACCGAAGCGCCAAAGCAGCAAACTTTATATTATGCTTCCCATTTTTTGAAAACGAGGCAAGCGTTTACACCGCCAAAACCAAAACTGTTACTCATCACAGTATTCAATTTTGCATCACGTTTTTCAAGTACGATATCAAAAGGTTTTGCACCTTCGTCAAGTTCAGTCACGTTGATATTTGGTGCTATAAAGTCATTTTGCATCATTAAAATAGAGTAAATCGCTTCTTGTACACCTGCAGCACCCAGACTGTGACCGGTCATCGATTTGGTCGAGCTGAGCGGAGGAACTTGCCCTTCACCGAAGGCACGCTCCATCGCTTTAAGTTCAGTGACATCGCCTGCCGGAGTAGATGTACCGTGTGTATTAACATAGTCGATGGTATCCACACCATGTTGTTTAGCTTCTTCTAAAGCCATAAGGATACAACGCGTCGCACCTTCGCCCGATGGTGCAACCATGTCTGCGCCGTCAGAATTTGCTGCATAGCCGACAACTTCAGCCAAAATGTTTGCACCACGTGCTTGAGCATGTTCAAGTGACTCTAGTACAACGAAGCCACCACCGCCTGCGATCACGAAACCGTCACGGTCAGCAGAGTAAGGGCGGGAAGCAGTTTCAGGAGTGTCATTGTATTTTGAACAAAGTGCACCCATTGCATCAAATAAAAGACTTTGTGACCAATGGTCTTCTTCACCACCACCAGCAAGCATTAAGTCTTGTTTGCCTAATTGAATCAAATTGTATGCATAACCAATGGCATCTGCAGATGTTGCACATGCGCTAGTAATGGTGTGTGCAATACCTTGCATTTTAAATGCAACACCCACGTTTGCAGTAATGGTGTTGGTCATATTACGTGGTACAAAGAATGGACCAACTTTACGTGCACCTTTGGTGTCTAGAAGTTCTTTCATTTCAACAACAGATGCAGTTGAACCACCACCTGACCCACCCGCAATACCGTAACGTGGATTACCACCGATTTGTTCTGCTGTTAAGCCTGCATTTTCTACCGCAGCCAAAGCTGAGTTGTATGCATACATTGCGCATACGCCCATAAAGCGTTTTAAACGGCGGTCAATACCGTCAAAGTTTTGTTCTGCAGCCGCACTGACATGACTTTTAAAATTAAGTTCAGCATAACTTGGGTTGAAACGTGTTCCAGAAATCCCGTTTTGCAAAGAATGAGTGACATCTTCTAATGTATTACCAATGCATGAGTTGATGCCCATACCAGTGATTACAACACGTTTCATCTACAGATCCTTTATAGGTAGTGTGTGAGCAAGCTATTGAAAGTATACGAAGGAAACTTTCTAAATAGGCGAACTCATATAATTTGATTGGAATAATGATAGCAGAAAGCTTTTTGAATTCTTATGGCAAATCCTATGCCTATTGTTGACTGAGCTAATTTGCAACTTTGCAGCAAAAAACTTAACTTAAAGATACATATTCAAGTTGTGATAAAGTTTGACTACACCTAGTATTTATCAATAATTTCAAGAATAGTTTTAATGAGGTAGGGAATGGTGAAAACGAATAATAAACCAACGGCAGGTCTACTCTCAAACGCCTTTGGAGTGGCTAAAAAGCTCAGTTCTACTGGGGTGTCCATCATTAATCATGTTGCACCCGAATCCGTAACTAAGGTCATTCAACCTCAAAAAAATGGTCAAACCTTGGAGGGGCAGTCAAGGCAAGCGGGCGTATTTGATGTAAAAAAATATGATAATCCTCAGCAAATCTTACGTGAACACGTTCCAAATGTTTCTAGACAATTATTCGGTCGACATTTTAATACTGTAAATAATGTGGCTAATTTTGTTGCTCCTCAATTTAGTGACAAAATTTCTGATTATTTATTTGATCGACTTAATCATTTTAGTTCGGATATTTCATCTGTAGATGCTGTACTGGATGAAGCTGGGGTACGTGATTTAGAAGAGTTGACACAAGATGTCGATCGTTCGCGTCGTATTAGTCAGGCTCTGGGTGAGCAAAATAAATGGATTGCTTCGATTCAAGGGGCTTTAACAGGTGCGACAGGTGTCATTGGTTCAAGTATTGATATCCCTGCTTCACTGATTATGACTCTGCGAGTGATTTATCAAGTTGGACGTTCTTATGGTTTCGACTTAAGCAAAGAAAGTGACCAAGATATTGTTCAGTTTATTTTTAAACAGGTCGACTTGAGTTTAATTGCAGAAAAACAAACTTTGCTTATGGCAATAAAAGCTCTGAGTAGTACGCTACAAAATAGTGATTTACATCAATTGCAGCAATTGGTGGGTTCAGATACTGATGCAGCAGCATTGAAAAAATATGTACTAGATGAAAATGGTCAGTTTAAGTGGGCATGGCTCAATCAAATGCCAAAAGTTTCATTGTTAAATCAGCTATCACGATTATCTCCTGTGGCGAGTGTTGGTGTAAGTGTGGTGTATAGTCGCCGTTTAGTGGATGAAGTGAATCAGAAGGCACAGCAAGTCTTTTCTAATGCGCGCCAATATATTTTGCAGCATCAGGATATTAGCTTGTCACCTTTACATGCCTATGAGCGTTCTCTTGAGTTGCTTGCTCAAGCAACACCTAAATTACTAGAAGGTATTAAGGCGAAAGATATGGATTTGGCTGAGCCTGTACTAGATCAGACTATAGATGTTACAGGTCATGAGAGTATCCGCGCAGTAAAAGTCATCAAAAAAGCACAAGTTAAAAACTCTGATGCAGCCGAAGTGGAAGTAGAGCAGGAACAAAAAGTCTCAGAAGGTTTGGAGGCACTTGCGGAGAAAGTTGTTGAGCCTCATGCACCCGGGGCTGCGCAAAAACCTGCTTTAGCTGAAAAAGATGAGTTTGATGTGTTGGAATCTGTACAGCAGGAGGATGTCCCAGTGGAAAAGCTGCACCCAAAACTAAGCCGCGTAAAGCCAAAACAGCAGCCGTAGATAAAGTTACAAAAAAATTAGCAGATTCTTCTGAAAAATAAACTATTTATTTGTGGGTGAAAAATTGCGCAAATCATGATGAATAAATGTTTTCGATGATCGTATATTGTTGACCAATTTTAAGTCTTCGCTTACAATTGCATGCCCTCAAAAAGTAGTATTTTTTGGGGCTTTTTATTAACGGGAGAATTGCCAAATGGCAACAACAAATCAGTTGATCCGTAAGGGTCGTACAACTTTAGTTGAAAAATCTAAAGTTCCTGCGTTGAAGGCTTGTCCACAACGTCGTGGTGTTTGTACACGTGTTTACACAACTACACCTAAAAAACCTAACTCAGCAATGCGTAAAGTTTGCCGTGTTCGCTTAACTTCAGGTTTTGAAGTTTCTAGCTACATCGGTGGTGAAGGCCATAACCTACAAGAGCACAGTGTTGTTCTTATCCGTGGTGGTCGTGTTAAAGATTTACCGGGTGTACGTTACCATACCGTTCGTGGTTCTTTAGACTGTGCTGGTGTTAAAGATCGTAACCAGTCTCGTTCTAAATACGGTGCTAAACGTCCTAAGAAATAATCTGAAAAGATTAACTTCTTAGTTCGTTAGAACTGCAATCCTTTATCGTCTCGCTTGTCTGATTTCTGCATTTTTTGTGAAAATTCCAAGCGACGTATAGTAAGGCCAGCGAAAGCACATGACACTTTGTGCACCTGCTGGAGTAACCTGAAGTGTCATATTTATTAGGTGTATTAAAATGCCAAGACGTCGCGTAGTTGCTGCCCGTGAAATCCTTCCGGATCCTAAGTTCAGCAGCCAAACAATCGCTAAATTCATGAACCACGTAATGCAAGATGGTAAAAAATCTATTGCTGAAAGTATCGTTTACGGTGCTTTAGACCGCGTTCAAGAAAAATCTAAAGTAGACCCAGTTGAATTTTTCGAGACTACTCTTGAAAAAGTTCGTCCTATGGTCGAAGTAAAAGCACGCCGTGTTGGTGGTGCTACATACCAAGTGCCTATGGAAGTACGCCCATCCCGTCGTACTGCCTTGGCTATGCGTTGGTTAGTAGATGCTGCTGCTAAGCGTTCTGAAAAAACTATGGCTTTACGTCTTGCTGGTGAGTTGCTTGATGCAGCTGAAGGTAAAGGCGCAGCGATCAAAAAACGTGAAGATGTGCATCGTATGGCTGAAGCCAACAAAGCCTTCTCTCATTACCGTTTCTAAGCGGATAAAACAGCCCCTATTCAGGAGGGTGACAAATCAGTTGTCACTGTTTTGTCATCGAATCGCTTTAAGTTGCTATGCAGCTTAAAGCGTCCTGTTTTAAACAACAAAATTTAGGAATGCTAGAAATCATGGCTCGTCAAACCCCAATTTCTCGTTATCGTAACATTGGTATCTCTGCGCACATTGATGCTGGTAAAACTACCACTTCAGAACGTATTTTGTTCTACACAGGTGAGAGTCACAAACTTGGTGAAACTCACGAAGGTTCTGCAACTACAGACTGGATGGAACAAGAGCAAGAACGTGGTATTACTATTACCTCAGCGGCAGTAACATGCTTCTGGAAAGGGATGGGTAACCAATTCGAACAGCACCGTATTAACGTAATTGATACCCCAGGACACGTAGACTTCACTATTGAAGTTGAACGTTCTATGCGTGTTCTTGACGGTGCATGCATGGTTTACTGTGCTGTAGGTGGTGTACAACCTCAGTCTGAAACTGTATGGCGTCAAGCAAATAAATATAAAGTTCCACGTATTGCATTCGTGAACAAAATGGACCGTACTGGTGCGAACTTCTTCCGTGCTGTTGAACAAGTTAAAACACGTCTTGGTGGTAATCCAGTGCCAATCGTTGTTCCAATCGGTGCAGAAGAAAACTTCCAGGGTGTTGTTGACCTAATCGAAATGAAAGCGATTATCTGGGACGAAGCGTCTCAAGGTATGAAGTTTGAATATGGCGAAATCCCTGCTGAATTAGTTGATACTGCTAACGAATGGCGTACTAACATGGTTGAAGCTGCTGCGGAAGCATCAGAAGAACTTATGGATAAGTACCTTGAAGAAGGTGAGTTAACTAAAGAAGAAATCGTTTCAGGTTTACGTGCACGTACATTGTTGAATGAAATTCAACCAATGCTTTGTGGTTCAGCGTTCAAAAACAAAGGTGTTCAACGTATGTTGGATGCTGTAATTGAATTCTTACCTGCGCCGACTGATGTCGAGGCGATTAAAGGTATCCTTGACGACAAAGACGAAACTGAAGGTTCTCGTGAAGCGTCTGATGATGCTCCGTTCTCTGCGCTTGCGTTCAAAATCATGAACGACAAATTTGTAGGTAACTTAACATTCGTACGTGTTTACTCTGGTGTACTTAAAGCAGGTAGCCCTTGCTATAACCCAGTTAAAATGAAGCGCGAACGTGTTGGCCGTATCGTACAGATGCACGCAAATGACCGTCACGATATTGAAGAAATTCGTGCGGGTGATATCGCAGCATGTGTAGGTCTTAAAGATACTACTACTGGTGATACATTATGTGATGAAAATAATGTAATTACACTAGAGCGTATGGAATTCCCAGAGCCAGTAATTGCGCTTGCGGTTGAGCCTAAAACTAAAGCAGACCAAGAAAAAATGTCAGTTGCTTTAGGTCGTTTGGCGAAAGAAGACCCTTCATTCCGCGTACGTACTGACGAAGAATCTGGTCAAACAATTATTGCTGGTATGGGTGAGCTTCACCTTGACATTATTGTTGACCGTATGAAGCGTGAATTCAACGTTGAAGCGAACATTGGTAAACCAATGGTTGCGTATCGTGAAACTATTAAAAAGTCAGTTGAACAAGAGGGTAAGTTCGTACGTCAAACTGGTGGTAAAGGTAAGTTTGGTCACGTATACGTACGTTTAGAACCACTTGCTGAAGATGCTGGTAAAGACTACGAGTTCGCTGAAGAAGTTGTTGGTGGTGTAGTACCTAAAGAATTCTTCGGTGCGGTTGACAAAGGTATCCAAGAACGTATGAAGAATGGTGTCCTAGCTGGTTATCCAGTTGTTGGCATCAAAGCGACATTGTTCGATGGTTCTTACCATGACGTCGACTCTGACGAATTATCGTTCAAAATGGCTGGTTCTTACGCATTCCGTGACGGTTTCATGAAAGCAGATCCTGTTCTTCTTGAGCCTATCATGAAAGTTGAAGTAGAAACTCCAGAAGACTACATGGGCGATATCATGGGTGACTTAAACCGTCGTCGTGGTCTTGTTCAAGGTATGGACGATTTACCTGGTGGTACTAAAGCTATCCGTGCAGAAGTTCCACTTTCTGAGATGTTTGGTTACGCAACTCATATGCGTTCTATGTCTCAAGGTCGTGCGACTTATTCTATGGAATTCGCTAAATACGCTGAAACACCACGTAACGTGGCTGAAGGCATCATCGCTAAGTTCCAATCTGGCGGTAAAAAAGGTGACGACGAGTAATCTTTCGATTACTATAAGCCCAAACTAATTCATAGTTAAAAACCAAATGCTCATGCAGTATCCCTGCATGAGTAGTTTAAAAAGGAAGATCTCATGGCTAAGGCTAAGTTCGAACGTAATAAGCCACACGTTAACGTGGGTACAATTGGTCACGTCGACCACGGTAAAACTACTTTAACAGCTGCAATTGCAACTGTATGTGCAAAAAAATTCGGTGGTGAAGCGAAAGATTACGCTGCAATCGACTCTGCACCAGAAGAAAAAGCACGTGGTATTACAATTAATACTTCACACGTAGAATACGATTCTCCAATCCGTCACTACGCTCACGTAGACTGCCCAGGTCACGCCGATTATGTTAAAAACATGATCACTGGTGCGGCTCAGATGGACGGTGCGATCCTGGTTTGTTCAGCGACTGATGGTCCTATGCCACAAACTCGTGAACACATCCTGCTTTCTCGTCAAGTAGGTGTACCTTACATTGTTGTGTTCTTGAACAAATGTGACATCGTTGATGATGAAGAGCTAATTGAACTAGTAGAAATGGAAGTTCGTGAACTTCTTTCTACTTATGACTTCCCAGGCGACGACACTCCAGTAATCCGTGGTTCTGCTCTTGCAGCGCTTAATGGTGAAGCTGGTCAATACGGCGAAGATGCTGTAGTTGCTCTTGTTGAAGCTCTAGACTCTTACATCCCAGAACCAGAACGTGCTATCGACCAAGCATTCCTTATGCCAATCGAAGACGTATTCTCAATTTCAGGTCGTGGTACAGTAGTAACTGGCCGTGTTGAAACTGGTATCGTGAAAGTAGGCGAAGAAGTTGAAATCGTTGGTATTAAAGATACAGTTAAAACAACTGTAACTGGCGTAGAAATGTTCCGTAAACTTCTTGACGAAGGTCGTGCGGGCGAGAACTGTGGTGTTCTTCTACGTGGTACTAAACGTGAAGACGTTCAACGTGGTCAAGTACTTGCTAAACCAGGTACAATCAAACCGCATACTAAATTCGACGCAGAAGTATATGTACTTTCTAAAGACGAAGGTGGCCGTCATACTCCATTCCTTAACGGTTACCGTCCACAGTTCTACTTCCGTACAACTGACGTAACTGGTGCGATCTCGCTTAAAGAAGGCGTTGAAATGGTTATGCCTGGTGACAACGTAGAAATGTCAGTAGAATTAATCCACCCAATCGCAATGGACGCTGGCTTACGCTTTGCGATCCGTGAAGGTGGTCGTACAGTTGGTGCGGGTGTAGTTTCTAAAGTAACTGCATAATCACTAAATGTGTGAAAAAAAGCGCCTCTTTGAGGCGCTTTTTTTTATGCTTATTCAATGTGATAGGGAAATTGTCTGACAATATTTTTTAAAGCTGTCCTTTAGTGATAATTCACTGTCCTTAACTGAAATAATTACGTGTCAATAAAACCGTAATATGAACTCAAGAAAACCAATAAAAGTTTGAGTATTTCATAACTCAAAAAGGAGTTAGGCATGAACGCTAAAGTAAAGATTACTAATCGAGCAGGTGCAAGTTTCCCTGTACGTCGCATGAATTTTGATTTTGATGCGGTACCAGAGTACTGGATGAATGGCTCAGCAGGTTTGACACATTTTATGACCGCATTGTCTGCTTTATTTCCCGCGGGTGAAATGTTCTTTATTGATAGTGTGCGTGCAGTACGTAAACACCCCGCGATCGCAAATAATGAAGCCCTACAAAAAGAAATTAGTGCTTTCATTGGTCAAGAAGCAATGCATACGCAAGAGCATGAGGGTTTTAATGCTTCTGCACAAAAATACGGTCATGATGTCGAAACACTTGATAAGGCAACGGGTCGTGTTATCCAAGGTGTGCGTAAAGTCTTTGCACGGATTGGTAAACCTGTTGGTATTACTCAAGAAATGGTGGATCTTACTGCAACTACGGCACTTGAGCATTTCACTGCAACAATTGCTTCACAGTTATTGGTAAACCCACATATTCAAGCCTTGATGACTGATGAAACCATGAAAAATATGTGGTTATGGCATGCGATTGAAGAAAATGAGCATAAAGCCGTAGCTTATGATGTATTTGAAGGTGTCTTTGGTCAGGGAATAAAGGCCTACGCACTCCGTACAGGTTCATTGATTGGCGCAATGGTGACTTTATTCTTCGTACAAAGTTATTTTGTCGCTCGTTTATTAAAAGAAGATAACAAGCTTAATTTTGAAGCATTAAAAGATATTTATACCTATGGTTATAGCCCTTCAAAAGGCATCATCACTGGTATGGGTAAAGAAATGTTGATGTATTTTAAACCTGGTTTTCACCCGAATGATTTAGATACTTCAGGTTTGTTAAAAACGTGGAAAGCATATTTGGGTCTCTAATCACAGCGCTGTGGTGACTTTTTCAGAAGGGCGATGTAAATCGCTCTTTTTTTTATTCAACTTTAGAAGCAAACTTTTTATAATGCGCATACCCTAGCTATAGAAAGATAAACGAAGATGATTCGTTTGATGCAAGACGCTGATGTCCAGCAGGTTTACGATATCGAGCGCCGCGTACAAAGCCATCCTTGGACCATAAAACAATTTCAAGAATCGATTGCTGCCTATCAAAGTACGGTGATTGAGCGACAAGGAAAAGTTGTAGGTTTTTGCATTTTACAACCCGTTTTAGATGAAGCAAATTTATTGTTAATGGCGATCGATCCGAGCCAGCAAGGCAAAGGATTAGGTTTTCAATTACTCGATGAATCTATTGCCTTACTCAAAAATAACCCCATTCAAATCTTCTTAGAAGTGCGAGAAGGTAATCAACCAGCGATCCGTTTATATGAAAAAGCGGATTTTCATCAAATCGATTTGCGAAAGAATTATTATCCAAATGCCGATGGAACTCGTGAGCACGCCATTATTATGGTGAAGACTTGTGGTGATGATTTTGCAGCTTTATTTAAATAAAAGCGGTGAAGAGTGATCAAATTTAAAGAAAGCATTCGTGAATAAACGGATGCTATTTTATTGAATATCTTTTGTTTGATCCTTTTTATTTAATAATAGGATTGTTCCAGCCGGAAGGTAAGGTGGTCATCAGGGAATCCCCCAGTTGGCTAATTTCTTCTTGGGTCAGTGGTCGGTTGAGTCGACGCCATTGTCCATCAAGCAGAAGTTCCAGTGGAATGTACTGAGATTTATAATTCATTTTTTGCGAATCGGGCACCCAATAGCCCAAGTAGACATATTGCAGTCCAAGCTTTTGTGCATGCTCAATTTGTTTCAGAATGGCAAAAGTACCTAGTGAGCGACGGCTTTCATCAGGATCAAAAAAGGTATATACCGCTGAAATACCATCATCAAGTGGATCACAGGTAGATACACTGATTAGTTGCTCATCCAACCATAGCTCTAAAAAGAAACTGTCAGTGCAGCTATTAATTAAAAATTTTTCAAATTGATCTTGGCTAGGTGGGTACATATCACCATCAGCATGTCGTTCATTGATGTAGCGTTCATACAAGGCATAATGCATTGCATCGGCATCTTGAGGACGGCAAATTTTCACCGTTAAATCTTGATTCCGTTTCCACGCTTTTTTTTGCACGCTGTTCATTTGAAATTCATGAACAGGAACGCGAGAGGATAGACATTGACGACAAAGATGACATTCAGGGCGGTAGACAAAATCCCCACTACGACGAAAACCCATGCGGGAAAGTTCAGATAACGTGACCACATCAATACGATGGACAGGATCAAGAAAGACCATCCGGGCAGATTTATTTTCTAAGTAGCTACAATCATGCGGAGGCGTGATGTAGTACTGTAATTCGTTCAACAGGGACTTCGGTTGATAGGAATTCATCGTAATATCCCTCTTTTATTGTCATGCGCTGAGACTTGCCCATTGCGCTATTGTTTTACTTGAAAATACACTGTCCTGATACTTTTTCCAATCGATAGAGGGTTGTTTCACAACATCTTGTAACGAATTAAGGTATTGTTGGCGAGAAAGTGTACTCGCACCTAAGCTTAAGAGGTGATCGTTGACCAATTGGCAATCGATCCATGGGAGCTGACTCTCTTGCCCGATGAGCATTAAGGTGTAAAACGCCATTTTAGAGACATCTGTTCGTGTACTAAACATAGACTCGCCAAAGCAGCCATGACCAATATTAACGCCATAGAGGCCACCGACAACGATCTCGTTTTCCCAAACTTCAATGCTATAAGCATAGCCTGCGTCAAACAGCGCAGAATATCCCTGAATAATATCTTCTGAAATCCATGTTTCATTGGCATAACTACGCGGCAGTGAACATGAGCGAATCACAGTTTCAAACGCATGATTAATGGTGATCTTATAGTCCATTTTTTTCATGCTGCGTAATAACGATTTGCTTGGATGATAGTCCTGCGGTTGAATAATGCAGCGGGGTTCAGGACACCACCAACAAATCGGATCACCTTCACTGAACCATGGGAAAAGACCGTGACTATAGGCTTCAAACAGTGTGGAAGGGGAGAGGTCAGCACCGATGCAAATTAAGCCTTCACCTTCGGGATCGCATTCAACAGGATCGGGGAAAGTAAATTCAGAAGGAGGGAGTATCGGCATGCCAAGCTTCTTATTGAGGTACACGGATATTTATCATACATAAAAAAGCCGACCATCAGGTCGGCTAATTTTTTAAAATTATTTAGCTAAGCAAATGAATGAAGCAAAAGATTATTCGCCGAGTGCATCAAGGTATTTTTCAGCATCGAGTGCAGCCATACAGCCTGAACCTGCAGAAGTAATCGCTTGACGGTAGATACTATCGGCAATATCACCCGCAGCAAATACACCCGGAATAGACGTTTGTGTTGCGTTACCCGCTGTGCCACTTTGAACTTGGATGTAGCCGTCACGTAAGTTTAATTGGCCTTCAAAAATACCGCTGTTTGGTTTGTGACCAATCGCCACGAACATACCAGTGACATCAACATTTTGAGTTGAATCATCTTGCGTAGATTTAATACGTACAGAAGTCACACCCGTCGTATCACCAATCACTTCATCCACTTGGTGATTCCAGATGATGCTGATTTTACCTTCTTTTTCTTTTGCAAAAAGATGATCTTGCAGAATTTTCTCTGATCGTAAAGTGTCGCGACGGTGTACAAGAGTGACATGAGAAGCAATGTTTGAAAGATAAAGCGCTTCTTCCACAGCAGTATTACCGCCGCCGACAACCATAACTTTTTGGTTTTTGTAGAAGAACCCGTCACATGTTGCACATGCACTCACGCCTTGACCCATGAAAGCAGCTTCTGATTCAAGACCTAAATATTGTGCAGTTGCACCTGTACAAATAATCAATGCATCACAAGTAAACTCTTCCATATCGCCTTTAAGCACGAACGGACGAACATTGAGGTCCACTTCGTTGATATGGTCATACACAATTTCTGTACCAAAACGTTCAGCATGAGCTTGCATTTGTTCCATTAGGGCAGGGCCTGTTAAACCTTCTGCACCACCTGGCCAGTTGTCTACTTCTGTCGTTGTAGTCAATTGACCGCCTAATTGAATACCTGCGATGAGTGTCGGTTTCAGGTTCGCACGGGCAGCGTATACCGCAGCGCTATAACCTGCAGGACCAGAACCTAAAATAATTAGACGTGAGTGACGAGCGCTCATCCGTAGAATCCTTTTTTTATATGATAATTTGTGGAATTATACGTCAAAGTTTGAAACGATTGTGTGAGATTAAAGTCGATATTATTGATCATCGAAATCGTTTTGAGCTATATACAATAAAGTTAACAACTATACTTAAATTATCTTGCATCTTTTTTATTGAACAGGTGCATAATAACAGGTTTAGATTCAGCCCATTTTGTTGTGGGTAATGACAAAAACATTCATGAAGAATTGGTTACAGGAACGTATATGACAGCGGTGTCGGGTGCATATGCACAGCGCTTAATAATGACATTATTCCTTGTTTCATTTGGGATATATCTGTTCCTTGCAACAGTCACATATACGCCATTTGATCCGGGATGGATGCATTTATCCAGTGATACTCAGCAAGTTTCAAATGCCAGCGGCGTCGCAGGTGCATGGATAGCTGACTTACTCTATGGATTTTTAGGTTGGGCAAGTCTGCTGATACCTGTCTATTTATTTCTCGAAGCAATTCAAGTATGGTGGCCACGTAGTTTTCTAAACCGTCCATTTCGCTATGCCGCTCAGTTCTTTATTTTACTGGCAACTTCAAGTTTACTTTTCCTATTTTGGAACGTCCCTGAAGATACCTTAGAAAATGCATCGGGCGGGATCATTGGCTATGAACTGGGTCAAAGTCTTGAACAAATTTTAACGGTCTATGGTGCAGCAGTATTTCTCATTGCATTTTGGATCATGTTGTTCACTTTGGCCTTTGGTATCAAGTGGAATAAGACATGGGCAACCATGAAGTCCACACCGGCTTATCTCCAAGATTTGTTCTATCGCAATGTCCCAGAAGGAGATACTGCTTTTGACCGTACCGTACCATCTACTAAAAAAGGCAGTGTGATTACTAATGTATCAAAAGTGATTGCACCAGTCACACCCGCCCATGAGCATCATGCTGTAGAGGTTGACCCTGTAGTACGTGATCGTGTTGCTGAGCGTTTATTTGATGATATTGCTGATAAAGAATGTGCAGACAAAGAAGGCAATGCACAGCATTTATCTACGGTAAATTCGCCGGAGACTGCTACACCATCCGATGAAGATTTTGAACATACTTTGGCGAAAGTGCGTCAGCTTGAGCAAGATCAACAACGTGTTGTTGCGACGGGAGAGGTTTGGCGTGCCTTGCATTCAAATGATGACCAACGGCACAAACAAGATATTGATGCTTTACTGAAAGCTGCAGAAGAAGAGCAGCCTGCCAATCAAACTGAATATTTCAACAAAACAGCAGATGTGCATTCGACTTCTCCGACAGAAGCGGCGCCAGCGGCTAAAAAATCAGTGGATTGGGATGATGATGAAATCTTCGATGAGCTGTTAGCGGCTGTCCCAAATAGTAAAACAGCGACGGATGTGCATAGTCCATTTAATACAGCGCAAAATGAAAGTCCAGCAACGCATTCAAATGAATTTGCTACAGGTGCTGCTGCCACAGTTGCAGGTTTAGGTGTAGCAGCTGCACAGATTACACCGCTGACCACACCGAAAAATATCAGTGCTGAAACTGAATTTAATGATCTCGATGATTTGCTGGTTGAAGAAGCAGAGCGAGCGATAGAACAGGCGCAGCCGGTTCGCACAACCAGTAGTTATGCGCAATCTACACCTTTGGTTCGTGCTGAAATCAATACGCAGCCGCAGACTTTTGTGTCTGATGATGAAAAAGCCTTAATCAGCTCGAATAAAGATGCTTTCCGTGAAGTGTGGCAAGAAACGGCGGGCAAACCTGAAGACATCGATTTAGATTTCGAAGATGATTTTGACTTTGATGCGCCTTTAACTGATGCCTCTGGTCGTCCTATGTCACGTGCGATGCAAGTGGCACAAAAACGCTTGGATTTACCGACTTTGCCGGGCTTGGAAATCTTAGATCCGGTTGATCCGAATAAGAAAGTCAATTTCACTGCAGAGCAATTGTCTCGCTTGTCTGAACTTTTAGAAATTAAACTGCAAGAGTTTAATGTCAAAGCCAAAGTTGTAGAGGCACAGCCGGGACCAGTCGTAACACGTTTTGAACTTGACTTGGCACCTGGTGTGAAAGCGTCTAAAGTCACCAATATTTCACGTGACTTGGCGCGTTCGATGTCTATGGCTTCTGTACGTGTGGTGGAAGTGATTCCGGGTAAACCGTATATCGGGATTGAAGTCCCAAATAGTTCACGTGAAATGGTTCGTCTTATTGAACTGTTAGAAACACCTGCATACCGTGATCCAAATGCCTTACTCAGTATGGCGATGGGTAAAGATATTTCCGGTAATCCTGTCTTGGCCGATTTGGCGAAAGCACCGCATATGTTGGTGGCAGGTACTACAGGTTCTGGTAAGTCAGTCGCAGTCAATGCCATGTTGCTATCGATGTTGTTGAAATATACACCTGAGCAACTGCGACTCATCATGATTGACCCGAAACAGTTGGAACTTGCCAACTATAACGATATTCCACATTTGTTAACGCCTGTTGTAACCGACATGAAAGATGCGGTGAGTGCATTGAACTGGTGTGTGAATGAAATGGAACGTCGTTATAAGCTGATGTCTTTGATGAAAGTGCGTAAGCTGACTGACTTTAACCGCAAAATTGAAGAAGCAATGGCCAATGGTGAAGATCTCATCGATCCAACTTGGAAGCCAGATGACTCTGCAACGCAAAGTCGTGCCCCACGTTTACAGCCGATGCCGTTGATCGTAATTGTTGCCGACGAATTTGCAGATATGATCATGCAAGTGGGTAAAAAAGCCGAAGAAATGATTACCCGTCTTGCACAAAAATCACGTGCGGCAGGGATTCATTTGCTGTTGGCGACACAGCGTCCAACCGTAGATGTGGTGACAGGTTTGATCAAAGCCAATATTCCAACCCGTGCTGCGTTACGTGTGAACAGTAAACTGGATTCACGTACTATCTTAGATGCTGGTGGTGCGGAAGACTTACTGGGTCATGGTGATATGTTATTCCTCGGACCGGGTAAAATTGAACCTGAACGAGTACATGGCGCGTTTATTTCAGACGATGAAGTGAACCGTATTTGTGATGCATGGCGTGAGCGCGGTGAACCGAATTATGTCGATGAGATCCTCACGCCTTATGATGAAGAGCCGACATCTCGCGGTTTTGAAGATGGTGATGGTGGATCAGACCGTGATGCGCTGTATGATCAATGTGTTAGTTTCGTTTTGGAAACACGTAAAGCATCGACTTCATCTTTACAGCGTAAATTCAGTCTCGGCTATAACCGTGCTGCACGGATTATTGATCAGATGGAAGAAAATGGCATCGTCAGTGGGATGGGGCCAAATGGTAAACGAGATATCTTGGTCTAAGTCCTAAAACAAAAAACCTGCTTCGGCAGGTTTTTTTTATTTTTAGATTGAGAACTCTTCTTGGTAAAACATGGATTGGGCCAATTCGATAAAGGCTTTGCAGGCAGGGCTCATGAGTTTTTGATTTTTTACGGCGAGTCCAATCTGCCGTTGCGTATTAGGTGAAAGTGGACGTTTCACCACATGCGGATGTAAAGCTAATAATTCTTTGGGCATAGCCATATCTGCAACGATAGCGATACCTTCTTGTAAATTCACCATATTTAAAATGGTTAAAAGTTGCGACATTTGATAGGTGATTTTGGGTTGAATTTGATGTTGTTGCAGTAACTTTTCCACATGAGACTGACTACCTGCACGGGTCATGATAAAGGGGTAGTTTTGCAGGTCTTGGATATTTAAATGACTGTGTTTGGAAACTGAATAACTATCTGGAATCAAGGCAATGAAAATATCTTGAATTAACGGGAAAGTGAACAGCTGTGGCTTAGGGAGTACGGCAAAACCAACATCAATCTGACGCTCAGAAATCCAACGAGATACTTCTGCATCGGTACCTTCTTCGACATAGATCTCAATGTGCGGATAACGCTCACGATACGCTTTGAGCAGCTCTGGAAGCAGATGAATCGAACTAGAAGAACCAAAAGAGCCAATTCTCAGCGTTCCTTGTTGAATACCATGTGCGGCATGCACTTCTTGCTGCATGATTTGTGCAGTATTGATGACTTCTTTGGCATGCAGCAATAACTGCTGACCGATATGAGTCAGGCTAATTTCGCCTTGTTCACGGCTAAATAAACTGACATTCCAATGTTGCTCTAAACACTTTAGGGCATGAGAGACAGCTGACTGAGTAATTCCCAGCTGTCGAGCAGCGAGAGTAAAGCTTTGTTGTTCTGCGACTTTAATAAAAATTTCAAGCTGAGAAAATGTCATTGCCATGAGTAATTACTCATTTTGTTATGAGTCTAGATGAGGATTATATTGTGCTACATAAATGGTTAAAGTTGAAATAGCTTGTTTATTTCAAGGCGTACAGCATGAATATCGTCGTCGCATTGTTTCCCCTCGTTGCATTAATCGCGATGGGCTATGTGCTTAAATACACACAGTTTGTTCAGGATGAGTTTTGGGCAAATTCAGAAAAACTCAATTATTACGTTTTATTTCCTGTGCTGCTTTTTTTGAATGTATCAGCCGTGCAATTGGATATGAACACTGTTTCACGAATGTTGACAGTACTGGTTGCGGGCACCTGTTTGATCAGCATCGTGTTGTGGGGGATCAAGCAGTTTATGCATATCCCCGTGCAGCGTTTTGGTGTGTATATCCAAAGTCATATCCGATTTAATACCTATATTGGTTTGTCGCTCATGGGCGCTTTATTTGGCTCTACAGGCATGCAGATGTTTGCCATGTTAATTGCCGTTGCAGTGCCCTTAGTCAATATTATTTCAGTCTTGGCGTTTTCAAATTTAAGCCTGAAGCAATTGGGGCAGACCAGTCAGTCCATCGCAAAAAATCCCTTAATTTTAGGCTGTGTGGCAGGGGTATTGTTTAATTTATCAGGCTTGAGTCTGTTTAAAGACTTACCTGAATTATTAAAAATATTGGCAGCCATGAGTTTACCGCTCGGACTACTTTCCGTTGGGGCAGCATTACAGTTTCAGCAAATGCGCGCCGATCTACGTCGTTTAAGTTTAAATACGATAGGGCGTCTCATGTTAATGCCATGTATTGCTTATCTATTGAGTACATGGATGGGTTTGACTGATTTTGAGCGGATGATTTTAGTGGTCTTTTTTGCTTTGCCGACGGCATCATCGTCTTATATTTTGACACGCTATTATCGGGGCGATTCACAACTGATGGCGGCGATTATTAGTGTACAAACCATTGGTTTTGGCTTGATGTTTCCATTGCTCATGTTGATCGTGCATTGATCATGATGATATTCAATAACGCCGATTTTAAATCTGATAAAAAAGCCCGCATCATGCGGGCTTTTTTTTGGTACTCGAAATTAAGCAAATTTTGCCAATACTTCGAGGAAACCTGCGCTTTGACGTGGGTATTGAGCAATTACGTCATGAATACGCTGACCTTCAGGATTAGTTGCGTTCACATCACGGCCATCGGCAACGAATTGAGTCAAAAGACGCTCATAGTCATTTGGACGCATATGTTTGAAAGCATGGTAAAGCACGTGAAAGTCGCCATTCACTCCTTCAGGAGGAAGCTGAGTAAGGTAGGCAAATACACGCTCATCTGACCATTCTTCGTTGAACGTTGCTGGCTGAGATAATGCCATCGCAATCTCCTTGCTGGTTTAAAAATACAAAAAGGCAAAAATGAGTACGCAAGTAAAATGGTTTTATTCGCCATCTCTAAGTTAAGCGACTCATTTTATGGTTGGATCTAAAGTTATTTTTTTATCCCGTTTACTCGAAGCAAAGCTTTTGATCTAACAAAGGAATAAAACTAATCCAGCCCACTCGAAGCAAAGCTTCTCATCTTGCGGCTGGGTAAAGCAGCGCTTTACTGATCCAGCCTCACATTTTGCCTTGATTCAATTTACTTGGCTAATCAGAATTCAGATTAACGTTCTTCAGGCAAATTGATATTCATTTCAAGCATTTCAATATTCGCTTCAGAACGAACAGACATTTGAATATGTTGCTCATCTACACCACGAACATAGCGGTTTACCACTTGCATGATTTCTTTTTTCATCATGTCGATCTTGTCTTGGCTGAGGCGTTTACCTAGACCATTTTCAGATGCCACGATGACTTTTAAACGATCTTTTGCCGTTTGTGCGCTTGACGGTTTCTCGTCGCTGCTAAAAAGTTTGCTCCAGAATCCTGCCATGATTACGCTCCAAATAGACGTGCTAACCAACCCTTAGGTTTTACCGTAATGTGACGGTAAGGGCGCTCTTCACCAAGGAAACGTGCAACAAGGTCATCATACGCTTGGCCAGCCGCTTCTTCTGTAAACAGAATCACTGGTTTACCTTCGTTCGATGCTTGTAGAACGCTTTTACATTCAGGAATAACACCTAAAGTCGGAACGCGTAAAATATCTTTTGAAATGTCATCAATCGTCAACATCTCTTGTTTATCCGCACGTTCTGGATTGAAACGTGTAATACAGAGATGCTTACGGATACGACCTTCGTTTTGTTCTACTTTTTTGGTTTTGCTGTCGAGCATACCAATAATACGGTCAGAGTCACGTACTGAAGAAATTTCTGGGTTCGTCACAATGATCGCTTCATCAGCATGATACATTGCTAAAATTGCACCACGTTCGATACCCGCAGGTGAGTCACAAATAATGTAATCAAACTCTTGAGAAAGTTCGTCCATCACTCGTGCTACACCTTCATCTGTTAACGCGTCTTTATCACGTGTTTGAGATGCTGGCAAAATGTAGAGATTTTCAATATCTTTATCGCGAATAAGCGCTTGTTGTAATCGAGCTTCGTTATTCAATACGTTTACAAAGTCATATACAACGCGGCGTTCACAGCCCATGATCAAGTCAAGGTTACGTAAACCCACATCAAAGTCGATCACAACAGTTTTGTGGCCGCGAAGGGCTAAACCTGTTGCAAAAGATGCGCTTGTAGTTGTTTTACCTACGCCACCTTTACCTGATGTTACGACAACAATTTTCGCCACCGAATCCACTCCTGTTATGGTTTAAATCCCCTTTTTTAATTAGGGGTTTGGTGATTATTTATACATTAAAATTGCAAAGCTTCAAATACTAGCTCTTGCTGGTCATTCAAATAAATATGTACTGGCTGTTTGACCACATGAGGTGGAATGTCATCAGCGACACAGTAAGTCCCTGCAATTGAAACCAATTCAGCTTCTAATGAATGGCAGAAAATACGTGCAGCCGTGTTCCCACCAGCTCCGGCAATGACTCTACCACGAGCACTACCATAAATATGTATATTTCCTGAAGCAATTACTTCTGAACCACTATTAATCCCAGCATTAATAATGATATCGCCATGGTCTTGGACTAAACATTGACCTGTACGCAAGATTTCATTGTGATACGACGTGGCATGACGAATGGTTGGTACTTCGACTGCAGCAATTTTATCTTCGGTTTTTTCTTCTGCAGGCGCGGGCTCTTCAACCACTTGTTCGCGTGTCGGTTTAACTTGTTGTAGTTTGCGATCCGCAGGAACTACGGGAAATTGGATAGCACGTGCTTGGTCCGATAGCGGACCCTCAGTGACACCAATTGGTTGAATTTCAATACTAATAAGCAGTTGAATCAGTGCAATTAGTTCTTGATCAACCGTACTTTCAATCACGGCTAATGTTCCGGGTGGAAAAGCCTTTTGGAACATTGGAGTAAGTTGCTGGCGGATCGCATCATGATCATTGGTATCGAGGTGAATGCGAATCGCATTGACCATTTTGCCTTTTATCCGTATATCAGCCATATTGAATCCTTGAGACTTCTAACTATTACTTTTGTGCCGAAGTAGTTATGTTGTAAATAGAGCAAATCCTAGAACAATTTTCATGAATACTCTAGCGGAGTTCACAATTATTTTTGACTGAGTGTTTATTCTGTAGCTTGGTCCTGTTCCTGCATAATCTGCTGCCACTGTTTTACTTTCACTTGCTTACGAATGGCTTCTAGACTTTCAAAAACCGCAGAGCGAACCAACTCATCCAGCTGGGCATTATTTTCGATTTCAATACGGCTAATACGCTGTGAAATGTCTAAATATAGATTGGGTTTCTGAGCCGTCGATGTATTGGGATAAGCCAATGGGGAAATTAAACCATGGGTAATATTTTCGCCCAAACGTTGCCCAATACTTTGAATCTGCTGTTCAATGCGGCTGCCAACGATCGGCACTAAGCGCAATAGCTGCGTGAGTTCAGGGGTATCTTCGATGGCCTGGCTGACAATCTGTCCGACATTCTTGGCGATCAATTCACGTTCAGCACGGAGCTCTTTGCTTAAATTTTCTTGCAAAATTTCGGCCAAGACTTGGGTGAATAATTCGCGGTGATGCTGAACGACATTGCTAATCAAATCTTTATGTGTGGTACTGGTGTTTAACTCATGTCTAACCCCATCGAGTACGGTGAGTACCACTCGATCAGACAATTCTTCCATCACCACACGATAATAAAACAAAGCTTTCTTTTGCCATGCCGATGGTACGATCTGATAACCCATTTCATATAGTCGATACGCAATCACGCCCGCACGAAATAAACGAAGGAAACGTAAATGCGGCACAATGGCTAAAATTTCGTACCAATGAATAAACGGGAAGAAGAACCAGCGCTGATGGTGCTTGTTGATGATAGCAATCGCCCAACGCACCAACAGTTCTACAATCAAAAAGATAATAAACCACGCTTCGGTGGTAATCACCCATGGATGCAAATGTTCACGGTAAAAACTCAGCACATCGGGCAGGTGGATACTGTTAAAGAACCAACTGCCAAGATTGCTCATGAGGAAAAAGTTCATGCACAGGCAGAACAAGTTAAAAACAATAATAAACACCATGAAAATGTCATAAATCAAAAACAGTTTGAATGACCAACTGTTTGGATTGACATGATGATATTTAGATTTCTTGTTTTGCGGCATGCTGTTCTGCGACATAAAAACTTCTTCTTAATTATTCAGTAACTGAGTATTTAGCTTTCATACGAGTAATGAGTTGGTCTTTCTCCGTCCACAGCTCATCTACCCAATGCTGAAATTTTTCACGGAATTCTGCATCATCTTCATAGTTGCCGCCATGCACCCACGTTGGAATTTCAATTTTACGTAAATCCACGGCTATGCGTGGAACTTCACCGAGCCAAAATTCGCCATAACCTGGTGCACCATTTGGATAGACGATGGTCATATCTACGAGAGCATCAACTTGATCCCCTAAAATATTGAGTGCCAGTGCTAAACCACCCGCTTTCGGCTTTAGAAGGTTTTGATACGGCGACTGCTGCTGCGCATGCTTTTCAGGGGTAAAGCGAGTGCCTTCCAAATAGTTCAGCAGGGTAAAAGGTTGGCTTAATAACTGTTCACAAGATTTACGCGCTTCTTCCATATCTCGATATTTAAGTTCAGGATTTTTCGCGATTTGTTCTTTGCTGTGTCGTTTCATCATTGGAAAGCCTAAAATTTTAAAAGCTTGTCCAACAAATGGAATGAAAATGAGTTCCCATTTGGTAAAGAAACGCGTCAGTGGCATACGGGTTAAACCAAAATATTGGTTAACTGTTGTATCGACCCAACTCTGATGATTACAGGTCATGAGATAGCGACCCTGCAAATTTAAGTCGAGGCCTTCATCGATGGTGATATCCCATTTTGTGTTGGGTAAAACGTGATCAATTAACCAGTTATTGACCATGAGCCAACTGTTGGTAATTTTTATGTTGGTTTCATCAACCTTTTTTGATTTTTTAAAGAGTTTGGTTAGACCAAGGGCTAGTACAGGAGGACCATGGAAAAAAGTACTGCCTGTCATAACTGAACCGACGGTAAGTCCTTTGCTAATTTTTTTTAGTGTCGGTTGCTTATTTGTTTGAGATGACATATAAAAAGTCCTAGCGGAAATTGTCCAAATAATGATTGATTCTAATAAATATAGTTCGAGTTGATTAAATAAAAAAGGGCATCTGCAGAACTGTGAAGAAATTGTGATGGAATTAACAAATAAATCTCGTATTCATATTACAAATTGTAACTAAACGTTTTATTATTAACAAAAAATCAATGGTTCAGCCATTTGTTTTACTTCATCATTTCAACCATACAACAAAACACAAAGAAGGAGGCATGCAATGCGTGCACTAGTAATTTCGGCAGTAGTTGGGGCAATGGCACTTACTGGTTGTCAAAACATGGAATATGACAAAGCAGCAATCGGTACTGGTCTAGGTGCTCTTTTAGGCGCTGGTATTGCTTATTCTAATGCTGATAAAGACAAAATGGGTCAAGCAGCTGCAATTGGTGCTGTAGTTGGTGGTGGTGCAGGTCTTCTTCTTGATAAGAAAGAAAAACGTCTTAAACAAGAATTGGCTGGTACTGGTGTTGACGTAGGTCGTAATCCAGATGGTTCGATCAACCTTGTTATGCCATCAGTAACTTTCGCAACTAACTCTTCAACTATTCAATCTCAGTTCCAATCTGCGTTGAATGACGTTGCTAAAGTATTGCGTGAAGACGGTACTGCAAACAAACTTGCAATCGTTGTACACGGTCACACAGACAACACTGGTACTGATGCGATCAACAACCCACTTTCTCAGAACCGTGCAAACTCAGTGAAAAACTACCTAGCGTCTCAAGGTATTTCTTCAACTCGTATTACTGCACGTGGTTACGGTTCAACTTCTCCAGTAGCGGATAACTCAACTGCTGCAGGTCGTGAACAAAACCGTCGCGTAGAAATCTCAGTTTACGAAACTAAATAAGTTTTAGTTCGAAACGAAAGGCCACCCTCGGGTGGCTTTTTTTATGGCATTTTTAATGACCGATAAAATACATTTTGCATTAGGCAAGATCGTTTCAGATGACTATAATCATCCTCGAATTAATAAGAGGAAAGACTATGTCACTGGCAAGTCAGTTGAACGACAAGCAACTTGAAGCAATGAAATACACTCAAGGACCCTTGTTAGTACTTGCAGGGGCAGGTTCAGGCAAAACATCGGTGATTACCCGTAAAATTGCCTATTTGGTGAAGCATTGTGGTATTCCTGCGCACCGTATCACCGCGATGACCTTTACCAACAAAGCTGCGCGTGAAATGAAAGAGCGTGTGACGAAGCTGATGAGCCGTGAAGAGGCAAAAGGGCTGTCGGTTTCTACATTCCATAACTTCGGGCTAAACATGCTCCGTTTGGAATTAAAAAATACACCACTGAAAAATAACTTTTCAATTTTAGATGCAGATGACTGCAAACGCATTTTGATGGACTTAATGCATCGCGACAATTTATCCGGTGCAGAAAGTAAAGAGCTGATTGCCAAAGCCATGAAAATGATTTCAGATTGGAAAAACGATCTGATTCCACCTGAGCAAGCGCATACCACCTGTGAAACAGCAGAAGACGTTCAGTTTGTACATCTGTATCAACTGTATGAGCGTAATTTACGTGCCTACAATGCTGTGGATTTTGATGATTTGATTGTCATGCCGACGCGCTTATTACAAGAAAATGCAGAAGTGCGTGATCGTTGGCAGAATCGAATCCGCTATTTATTGGTCGACGAATATCAAGATACCAACACCGCGCAATATATTTTGGTGAAATTACTCGTGGGTGTCATGGGACAGTTCACCGCGGTAGGTGATGATGACCAATCGATTTATGCATGGCGTGGTGCTAAGCCTGAGAATATGGCTTTATTGAAGGAAGATTTCCGTAATCTGAAAGTGATTAAGCTTGAGCAAAACTATCGCTCGACCAGTCGTATTTTAAAAGCTGCCAATACAGTTATTGGCAATAACCCACATATTTTCGATAAAAAGCTTTGGTCAGATAAAGGCCATGGTGAAGTGATCCGCGTGATTACTTGTCGTAATGACGATGATGAATCAGAACGCGTCGTAAAAGACTTGATTACGCACAAACTGATGAACGGTAAAAATTGGAAAGACTACGCCATTTTATACCGTGGTAATTTCCAAGCGCGTGCTCTAGAGACACAGCTACGCCAAATGCAGATCCCGTATAAATTATCGGGTGGTCAGTCTTTCTTCGCTCGTGCTGAAATTAAGGACTTGATGAGCTACTTACGTTTGATCATCAACCCTGAAGATGACAGTGCATTTTTACGAATTATTAATACGCCAAAACGTGCGATTGGTCCTGTGACTTTGGAAAAGCTTGGCTTATTTGCGCAGGAAAGTAATTTATCCTTACTCAGTGCAGCAGGTGACCAGCGCTTAAGCATGGCGATTCCGAAAAAAGCCACAACCCAATTGGCCGAATTTGCGGACTTTATTTCGACCTTTACTCGTGAATTATTAGAAGATGATGAACCTGTTCCGATCATTCGTCGCATGATGATTGAAGCAGGTTATATCGACTATGTTAAAGAATCTGCAGCTACACCTGCGCAGGAAAAAACCAAACTGGATAATATTGAAGTGCTATATAGCAGTATTCAAAGTTTGATAAACCGCGCTGAAGATGTAGATGAAAAGAACATTGAAAGTGTGATTCGTAAAATGGTGCTGCTCGATATGTTAGAACAGCAACAAGAAGAAGAAGACACCGATAAAGTCAATTTGTTAACACTTCATGCGTCGAAAGGTCTGGAATTTCCATTCGTTTATTTGATTGGTCTGGAAGAAGAAATTCTACCGCATAAAAACTCCATTGCTGCCGACACGGTTGAGGAAGAACGTCGACTGATGTATGTGGGGATTACTCGTGCACGTCAAGGTTTAACCATGACTCTTGCAGAGCAGCGTAAAGCCGGTGGTCAAATGCGACAAATGACACCAAGCCGTTTCTTGGACGAACTGCCACAAGATGAATTGGAGTGGTTAGGGCGCAAGAAAAAGCTGGCAGGGGATATCGATCCTAAACAGCAAGCACAGCATTATTTAGAAAATTTACGTGCGCTGATTAAGCGTTAAAGCTTAAAGCGTAGAATATATTATTTATTTTTTGAAATTCGTTTTATTGAAACAGGAATGAACCATGAAAGTTCAAGTTAAAGTTCTCGACACACGTTTAGGTACGGAATGGCCAATGCCAACTTATGCAACAGCAGGTTCAGCAGGTCTTGATCTACGTGCATGTGTAGAAGAAACCACCGTGATTGAACCGGGTCAAACTGTTATGGTAAAAACAGGCCTATCGATTTATATCGAAGATACGCAATATGCAGGTTTAATTCTGCCACGTTCAGGCTTAGGTCATAAACACGGAATCGTGTTGGGTAACTTGGTCGGTTTAATTGATTCTGACTACCAAGGTGAATTGATGGTATCTGTTTGGAACCGTAGCCAAACGGCATTTAGCCTAGAGCCGGGTGAGCGTTTAGCACAATATGTTTTAGTGCCAGTTGTACAAGCTCAGTTTGATATTGTAGATGAGTTTGAAGCCACTGAACGAGGAGCTGGCGGTTTTGGTCATACAGGTAAAAACTAATCAGCGCAAGACTTTTGCTCCAGTGTGTTGACAAGTAAATGCCTACAATCAAGTAGCTAATAAAAAACCATCCTCGTGATGGTTTTTATTTATATCATTTTATTTAAATTTTAATTTATTCAAATTCAAATCTATATTTAGAGTATTTTTGATCTTATCAGGATTTTTAATTCTGATGAGTTTACTTGGTTTATATTTTAGGGGGTGAGGGTAAAGAATAATTAGAATTTTGTGTATTGGTTTAAATTTGATCGATTTACTATATTTATACACATTTGAATAAATAATCAAAAATATTTGAAAAGTAAAATATTTAAGACTAAATGATAAATTGATATTTTTATTAACGTAAGATGTTGATTTAATTATTAAAAATAAATTATTGGATAAATGCGAGTGTAATTTTTAGATCAGTATTTAAATATTATTAATTGATTGTTAACTAAATTTGTTATAAAAAAAGCTACACTTTTTTTCAGGATTTTATCCTTTAATTAAAAGCTTAAATTCTCAATAGAATTTTAGATTTTTTAATTAATAAAGATGTAATTAGAAGAACATAGTATGGGTTCACTGTTTAGTCACTTTCCGCAACATATTTTTCGTGCATATGACATTCGCGGGAAAATATCGCTCTTAAATGCTGATTTAGTTCAGTCAATTGCTTGTGGCTTAGTTAAACAATATTTAGATGTAGGGCAAAAGAGACTTGCTATTGGCTATGATGCGCGTTTAACCAGTCCAACCTATGCAAAAATAATTCAAAAAGTCTGCCATGAGGCTGGCCTTGAAGCGGAAATTATTGGCTGCTGCTCAAGCCCGATGTTGTATTTTATTGCGGGACAATTTCAAGGCAATGGCATTATGGTGACGGCGAGCCATAATCCAAAATCAGATAATGGTATCAAGTGGATTATCAAAGGTGAGCCACCTTGTCCAGAGATGATTCAACACGTTGCAGTCGAAGCACGAAATTGTTTTTCATCGGAACGTGTGCATTTGATGATTGAACTTGAGCCACACGAAATCAAGCCTGAATATTGTTTGGCCTATCAGAAATTTATTTTAGATGACATTCATTTACAGCAACCACTTAAAGTTGTGATCGATGGCATGCATGGTTCAGCTGGGCATTGTGCAGCCTTATTATTAAATAAATTAGGCTGTGAAGTTTTGGCATTACGTTGCCAAGCTGATGGACATTTCCCTGATCATGCTCCAGATCCATCACAGCTCAAACATTTAACCCATCTCCGCCAAGCCATACAGCTACAAAAAGCCGATATTGGCATTGCTTTAGATGGTGATGGTGATCGTTTAGTGTTGATTGATGAATCTGGCAAAGTGGTTTCTGCAGATCGACTATTGTGTTTATTTGCTGAAATTTGTTTGACTCAAAAACCACATGCAGAAGTGGTATTTGATGTGAAATGTTCAACGATGATTCGCGATACTGTGTGTGATCTAGAAGCACAGCCTGTGATGATTCGAACAGGTAGTAGTTTCTTGCGAAAATATATTTCCCAATCTAAAGGCAAAGCGGTTTTTGGTGGTGAATACGCAGGGCATTATGTTTTTAATGATGGTCGTGGTGGTGGCTATGACGATGGTCTATATGCTGCTTTAAGGGTCTTAGAATATATTCAAGCTCAGGGACTGACATTGTCACAAGCTTTGGCGAAATATCCAGAGCGCTTTAGTACCGAAGATTTATATGTCAGTACGCATCAGCATGATCCAGCGGAAGTTTTAAAGCAAGTTGAAGCCAATTCTGCGCGAATTCCAGCACAAATCAGTAAAATTGATGGAATACGCCTTGATTTTGATGATGGATTTGGCATCATTCGAGCATCGAATACAGGTGAGTATTTCACTTTACGCTTTGATGCCAATTCATCAGCACGCTTAAAAGAAATACGAGATCTGTTTGTTTCTATGTTAGTTGAGCACTATCCAGACATTGCTCATGACATTCCAGATGCTCAATAAGGAGAGGCAAATGCCACATCAACATACTGGCATCGACAAAGCACAAATCCTGACGGAAGCTTTGCCGTATATTCAACGTTTTGCGGGTAAGACGCTGGTAGTGAAGTATGGTGGTAATGCCATGACCGATCCTGAGCTTGAGAGCTCATTTGCACGTGATATCGTGCTGCTGAAAACGGTTGGTTTAAACCCGATTGTGGTGCATGGCGGTGGTCCACAAGTCGATTCATTCCTCAAACAATTAGGCCGTGAGTCTGATCGTATCGACGGTATGCGCGTGACTGATCCTGCAACGATGGAAGTTGTCGAGATGGTCTTGGGCGGCAGCGTGAACAAATCGATTGTGAACTTAATCAATAAACACGGTGGCCGTGCGATTGGTTTAACCGGTAAAGATGGTAATTTGATCCGTGCGCAAAAATTATTGATGGAAAAAACTGCCGAAGATGGTTCAGTAAAACAGATTGATTTAGGTCTAGTTGGCGAAGTGGTTGGTGTGAAAACTGACGTACTTGAAATGTTTACCCAAAGCGATTTTATTCCTGTGATTGCACCATTAGGTGTAGACGAAGACGGCAATACCTATAACATCAATGCTGACTTGGTTGCAGGTAAAGTGGCGGAAGCATTGGGTGCGGAAAAGCTAATTCTATTGACCAATATCACGGGTGTTTTAGACGAAAATAAAAATCTGTTGACTGGGTTAACAACCCAAGAAGTCGATCGTTTGATTGAAACTGGCGTGATTTACGGCGGCATGATTCCGAAAGTTGGCTGTGCATTAGATGCAGTCAAAGGTGGCGTAATCAGCGCGCATATTGTTGATGGTCGTGTACCTCATGCAACATTACTTGAAATCTTTACGGATCATGGTGTGGGTACATTAATCACCAATCGAACCAATGTGAAAAAAGCTTAAGATACTTAGCATTTTTTGATATAAAAAAGCCTCTTTTGAGGCTTTTTTATTATTTATCAGTTGGCTAAGTGAGATTTGTATAGATCAAATAAAGTATTTGCCCTGTTGGATTATAAAAACTCTTATAATGGCGCCTATTTTAGATTTACAACAACTAAAACTGTCATGCACAATAGAGAAATCATAGATTTACTGCTGAAATGATCAATATGTGCCAGCTGCTCGGAATGAATTGTGCGACTCCCACCGATATTACTTTTTCGTTTCGGGGATTTTCGCAGCGAGCAGGAATTACCTCAGATCATTGTGATGGCTTTGGTATCGCTTTTTTTGAAGATAAAGCATGTCGTTTATTTGTCGACAATCAATCTGCTGTAGAGTCTCCGATTGCTGAGCTGATCCGAAACTACCCGATTAAATCTCGCAATGTGATTGCACACATTCGTAAAGCGACGCAAGGCAAAATTAATCTTGAAAACTCACATCCATTTAGTCGTGAATTGTGGGGCAGACAGTGGATTTTTGCGCATAATGGCGACCTGCATGGCTTTCAGCCTGAGCTCACAGGGCGCTTCAGCCCCGTCGGCAATACCGACAGTGAATTGGCCTTTTGCTATTTGCTCGAGCAAATGGTGAAACGTTTTGGTTATAGCGAACCTACACTCGATCAGGTGTTTGATCTGTTATTAGAAATTTCTCCTAAAATTGCAGAACATGGCACCTTTAATTTTTGTTTGTCGAATGGGCAGGCGCTATTTAGTTATGCGATTACCAAGCTGCATTGGCTGGTTCGAGAGTTTCCATTTCAGCCTGCACAGTTGATTGATATTGATGTTGAAGTCGATTTTAGTGAAGTCACTACGCCTGAAGACCGTGTTGCCGTGATTACCACTGAACCCTTAACGCAAAATGAAGTTTGGACAGCATTTGAGCCGGGTGAAATGATTTTATTTCAATATGGTCGTCCAATACGTGCTGCAAAGACGGTTGTTGAACGTTTAGAACGTGAGCGGCTGGACCCATCTTTAAAACGTGTCACACGTGCAGATCAGTATTAATTTTGAATGAAAGATATTCATTATAAAAATGAATATCTTACACTTTATTGCATTAAGGGTGGTTTCTAAGATATTGAATTGATTAAAAAATATCTTAGCTTTATGCTCGGGATTAAATAAATTAACATAATAAAAACAATTGATTACATTATAAATGGCAGTATTTCAATTAAAACCAACCTTTTTACTTCATTTTTATTTAAGTCCTTTAATTATATGATGAAATTTACGTGATAAGTCCTTCATATTTATAGGTGGTCGTAATGAAAATGAAATGGGTTCCAGAATACAATACTGGTATCGATGTGATTGACGATCAACACAAACGGATTCTTGACTACATCAATGAAATTGATGGCATTGACGCAAATACAGATCGTGATCGTGTAAAACAAATTCTGGAAAACATTATTGATTACACGCAATCACATTTTACCTTCGAAGAATCTTTACAAGAAGAAGCGGGTTATAAATATCGTGTGCCACATAAACGCGTACATGATTTATTTATTAAAAAAATTGAATCTTACCGCGACCGTTTTGAAATGGGGCATGCGATTGAAAATGAATTACATGAAGTGCTTTCAAAATGGCTGATTAACCATATTCAGCACGATGATGCTGATTATGTCGGTGCTGTTAAAGAAAATATGATGGGTATCATCAAAGAAAAAGAAAAGAAAAAAGGCAAAAATTGGTTTGCACGTTTCTTTTCATAACCTCAGAAAAGGAAATAAAAACAATTAAATTATAATAATATCATTTGCGCAGCAAATCACCTTTAAGGTGATTTGCTTTTTGTTTTTGATTTTCAAGGCACAGCAAGGCAAAATAGCGCTAGAATTTTCAAAGGAATTTGTCATGCAGGACAATGCGATGTCGAAATGGTTATCGCCACTGATGGCGTTCTGTTTATCTTTTATCATTATTGCAACTTTAGCACCGGTAACAGGTATTCAAATTGAACGTCAGCTAGATTTCTGGCTGTTGTGGCTAGGTACAATGCTTATTTTAGCTTTACCGCTATGTTATTTGGAAATTGCTTTAGCAAAACGTTCAAAAATTACAGCAGTTCAAGCACTGTCTTCGCTAACACGTGATGCGGATGCTTCACCCAAATGGCGTATAGTCGGTTGGCTTGCCGTAGTATTTATTCCATTTTTAGCAGGTGCCATGCTTTCAGCCGCGTCGCAATATGTGGCAATTTTTACAGCTAATGGTTTTGCCTATAGCATTATTTTGGCTGTCCTTGCGGTCATTGCATTTGCATTGTCGTTTGTACCACGCCAATTTTTAGTGATTTTGACCGCTATTGGTGTGATTGCTGCAGTAGTCTTAGCGAATGTTATGGGAACTGCCTTACCAGAGTGGAAAATGACTGCGCTCGAATTTAGTGAGTGGGGCAATGCAACCGTCTTGGCGCTCGTAGCAAGTGGTTTGGGGATGGGCTTGTACTGGCAGTCAAGTTTGCCAGCTGTGAAGCAACAAGAGATTGCAAGCAAAACGGTATTTCCAATTTGGATCGCTCAACTTTTGGCAGTGGTTGCTTTTGCCTTTTTCGCAGCAAAAGCACAAGTACCTGCTTTAGCACTGGTTGTGGGTTTAGTCGCAGCTTCAGCATTTCTGATTCAAATGGCACGTGAACAATTACAACAACGCCAATTGGCCGTAGTGGTGCAATGGGCGATTTTATTGGTTGCGGTTTTTGTATGGGCACTGAGCACAGTTGTTCCAGTATTTAATATTGCCTTGTTGATTTGGGGCTTAATTATTTGTCTGATTTATGCGATTTTCGCAGGTTGGATTATGAAGATTAGTCATCTACGTAAGTCAATGAACTTCAGTCATGAAACCTTTTATAATATTTGGCGTATTGCCGTACGTATCGTAGTGCCCTTGTCAATAATATTGGCATTGGTGGCTGTGATTGGGCAGTTATTCTAATGACAGCTCAGTTACAAGTATGGGTCGCTTATGCGAGCGTGGAACAGCAGATATTAATTCCGCTGAGCTTTAATCCCGGTATGACGGTTGAAGATGCTATTGTGCAAAGTGGCATTCGAAAACAAGTGGATTTACCAGAAGTATTAACACTAGGAATCTTCGGGGCGCGTGTAAGCGATTCATCTCAGTTACTTGAAGCAGGTGATCGCGTCGAAATCTATCGTGCATTAACCATTAATCCGAAAGATATTCGTCGTAATCGCGCCAAGAAAAATCCCGTCGGCCGTTATTGTCGAGGCAATCGTTTCAAGCAATTGTACTTATAAAAAAAACCCCTAAATTTAGGGGTTTATTTTTATCTTAAAGCGACTATAGTGGTGGCGCAGTTAAAATCGCTTCTTTAGAACCTGGTAAGCCCGGTTGAGACTCTGGAATGGTTTCTAAGCCTTCAATTTTTTGAACGATACCGTTTTGGTCAAAGAAGATTTTTAAGTGTTGACCATGTGCAGCAGGAATCTTGGCTTTTTTAGCATATGTTCCTGGGGTATACTTATAAATGTAGTCCCAACGTAACGGATTCATTGGATCGGCAACAGTTGGACTACCTAGCAAAAAGCGAACTTGTTGGTGGCTCATTCCCACTTGAATTTTAGCCGCTTGTGCTTGAGTTAAAGGTGTACCTTGTGGAATATCAACTTTATAAACGCCCAAGGTTGAACAGCCTACGAGCAATGAAGTGACGAATAACGTCAGCATGATTTTTTGCATTTTGCTAAACTATCCCAAATTAATTATGATGCATTTGATCCAAGGATAGATCATACTGCATCTACACTTTGTTGCATATTCCAACTTTAATTTTGTTGAGAGACCTTTTTTCATGCCTATTTCAAATCAAGATTTACGTAAAGCTGGACTTAAAGTTACACTTCCACGAATTAAAATATTGGAATTGCTTGAAAATTCAAGACAACATCACTTAAGCGCAGAAGATATTTATAAGACTTTACTTGAACAGGGTGAAGATGTGGGTTTAGCAACTGTGTATCGCGTGTTAACACAGTTTGAAGCTGCAGGTATTATTCAACGCCATCATTTTGAAAACAATCATTCTGTTTTTGAGATTATGCAAGAAGATCACCATGACCATATTGTGTGTCAAAACTGCAATAAAGTGGTGGAATTTACTAATGATGTGATTGAGCATGAGCAACATCAAGTGGCAGAAAAATTTGGTTTCCAACTTACAGGTCACTCATTAAATCTTTATGGCTATTGTGATGCGCCTGAATGCCAAGAAGCATATCGTAAAAAATAATCCGATACGGATGAGAATGAATAAAAAAACAGACTTCATGTGAAGTCTGTTTTTTATTTCCGAAAGCGTTTAAGCAAAATTAATGTTGACCATCAAAGGTAATATTTGAATTTGCACGCAGTAAATGCTCACCGCCTTCTTCAGACAATTTAATCTGTAGACGCAGGTCATTCGGTGAATCGGCATGTTTTAGCGCATCTTTGTAGCTAATTTGCTTGGCTTTATAAAGGTCATATAAGGCTTGGTCAAAGGTTTGCATACCTAGTTCACGAGAACGCTTCATCAGGTCTTTAATTTCATGCACTTCACCCTTACGGATTAAGTCTGAAATTAAAGGTGAGTTGATCAAAATCTCAATGGCAGCACGACGTGAATTACCATCAATGGTTGGAATCAATTGCTGCGCAACCATTGCTTTTAAATTCAAAGACAAGTCCATGAACAGCTGACTATGACGATCCGCTTCAAAGAAGTGAATGATACGGTCGATGGCCTGGTTGGCGTTGTTGGCATGCAGAGTAGCAAAAACCAAGTGACCCGTTTCAGCAAAGGCAATCGCATAGTCCATGGTTTCTCGTGAACGAATCTCACCAATCAGAATCACGTCAGGTGCCTGACGTAGCGTATTTTTTAAGGCAACTTCGAAAGAGTCGGTATCAATACCCACTTCACGTTGGGTAATGATACAGCCTCGGTGTTGGTGTACAAATTCAATCGGGTCTTCAATCGTAATGATATGACCTTTGCTATTTTCATTACGATAGCCAATCAAAGATGCCAAAGAGGTTGATTTACCTGTACCCGTTGCACCTACGAAAATGATAATGCCACGCTTGGTCATCGCTAATTCTTTTAAAATGGGTGGTAATTTCAACTCATCCATCGTTGGAATAACGGTTTCGATACGACGCAGCACCATACCTGGCTGGTCACGTTGTTGAAAGGCGCTGACACGAAAACGAGCAGATTTACTGGTATTACTAATGGCAAAGTTACATTCGCGCGTATCGGCAAATTCCTTACGCTGTTTGTCAGACATAATCGAATGTAAGATTTGACCGACAGTCGGGCCTGGTAACTTAGTCGAGCCAATTGGCAAAATTTGCCCATTGATCTTAATCGAGGGTTCAACATCGGCTGTAATAAACAAATCCGATGCTTTTTTCTCCACCATATAATCAAGTAAGCCGTTAAAATCCATAACGATCGCCCCAGAAAAATAAAAAAATTACAAGAAAGATTCGGGTTGTTTCGCTGCAGTCCGTGCAGTTTGCGTACTAATAATGCCTTTTGCGACAAGGTTTTTTAAGCTTTGATCGAGTGTGGTCATACCGTAGTTGGCACCGGTTTGAATCGCAGAATACATTTGTGCGACTTTGTTTTCACGAATCAAGTTACGGATCGCAGGAATACCAATCATAATTTCATGGGCAGCCACACGACCACCGCCATTTTTCTTGAGTAGGGTTTGTGAAATTACGGCTTGAAGTGATTCGGATAACATTGCACGAACCATATCTTTTTCTTCAGCAGGGAATACGTCAATCACACGGTCAATGGTTTTTGCGGCAGAGGTTGTATGTAGTGTACCGAAGACCAAGTGACCGGTTTCAGCAGCTGTCAGTGCCAAACGAATGGTTTCAAGGTCACGCATCTCACCGACTAAGATAATATCCGGGTCTTCACGCAGTGCGGAACGAAGTGCTTCGTTAAAGCCGTGCGTATCACGGTGTACTTCACGTTGGTTGACCAAGCATTTTTTTGATTCGTGTACAAATTCGATCGGGTCTTCGACCGTTAAAATATGGTCATAACGGTTGTCGTTAATGTAATCAACCATCGCAGCAAGCGTGGTTGATTTACCCGAACCTGTTGGACCGGTCACCAATACGATGCCACGTGGATATTCACAAATATCTTTGAAGATTTGGCCCATGCCAAGATCTTCAATGGTTAGTACTTTTGAAGGAATGGTACGGAATACGGCACCAGCACCACGGTTTTGGTTAAATGCGTTCACACGGAAACGAGCCACGCCAGGTACTTCAAATGAAAAGTCAGTTTCTAATTTTTCTTCGTAATCACGACGCTGTTTATCGTTCATGATGTCGTAAACCAATTTGTGCACTTCTTTGTGTTCAAGAGCAGGAAGGTTGATACGACGAACTTCACCATCCACACGAATCATTGGTGGCATACCAGAAGATAAATGTAAATCCGAAGCGTTATTTTTGGCAGCAAAGGCCAATAGTTCTGTAATGTCCATAAAATCCCCGAGATAAAAATTAAATCTTAATTATTTTGATAGAATAATAAGGCTTTCCCACAGCTTAACCAACACTTAGTTGCAGGGCAATGCAAAAAAAGATGAATGAAATGAGAACCCCGTCAATGAATAAACTTCAAGAAGCACGAAATCAAGTCTTGCAGCAAATTGAGCAGGCTTGCCAACTTGTGGGTCGACCACAGCAGTCGGTTGAATTGTTGGCTGTATCTAAGACGCATCCTGCTAAAATACTAAGAGAAATGTATACAACGGGGCAACGCTCATTTGGTGAAAATTATCTGCAAGAAGCGCTTGAAAAAATAGAGGCTTTGGCAGATTTAGAGATTGAATGGCATTTCATTGGTCATGTACAGCGCAATAAAACAAAACATTTGGCTTCAAACTTTGCTTGGGTGCATGGGGTAGACCGTTTGATTATTGCGGAGCGTTTATCAAGCCAGCGAGAAGCGACTCAACCGCCTTTGAATATTTGCCTACAAGTCAATATTGATGCGCAAGATACGAAGGATGGCTGTCAGCCGAATGAAGTAGCAGATTTGGTCGCTCAGATTTCTACGCTACCGAATTTATGCTTACGTGGACTGATGGTGATTCCTGCTCCAAACAATCCGCAAGCGTTTGCTGATGCCAAAATGCTCTTTGAACACGTCAAAGCACAGCATGCGAAACCTGAAGATTGGGATACATTAAGTATGGGGATGTCAGGCGATATGACTGATGCTATTGCTGCGGGTTCAACGATGGTTCGCGTGGGGACAGCATTGTTTGGCGCACGTGATTATTCAAAATAGGACAGAAGATTCAGCCTGCTTTCAAAAACTAGGCTTATAAAGTGTAAGCACAGCAGATAAATTTTCACAATAGATGAAACCTATGGGTTCAAAGTGAGCCTTTTAATTTGAACTTTCCATTAAAGTTGAGTACAAAATAATCAGGATGTTTTTGATATTGAAGTAATTCACACTTGGACAAATAGGGAAGTTCATGACGGCATATTATCAGTTGATTCAACGCGACGTAGATGCGCAAGGCTGTGTCACGGCACATTACCATTCGACCAATTTAGCACAAGGTGCATGGAATGCACATGAGCAACACATGGCACCAGCTACAGGCATTATTTGTGCTGAATTAGACCGTTTTTCACCACGTCATGATATGCGTATCGGGCGCATTAGCCTCGATATTTTGGGCTTAATTCCTGCTGGCGAGTTTGAAATAATCACGCAAGTGATTCGTCCGGGAAAAACCATTGAACTGATTGAATCTGAAATGCGGGCTCAGGGCAAAACCTGCATTCTGGCACGCACTTGGCGCATGATGACGCAAAATAGCCAGTCCGTGAAAGGTTTGGAGGATGCTGATGTGACTGGGCCAGAAACTGCGCCGATTTGGGACGGTATCCGTCAGTGGCCGGGGGGATATATTCAGTCGATTGAAGCAAGAAGCCATGGGCGCCGTGCAGGTCAAGGCATTGTGTGGCTGAGAACACAGCATGACATGGTTGAAGGTGAGCCGACTGCTGATTTTGTCCGTTTAATGGGCATGGTTGATACCGCCAATGGTATTGTTCCGCGTCAGGATTGGCCATTTGGCTGGGGCTTTCCAAATCTGGATCTACAAATCCATTTGCACCGTTTACCACAGGGACAGTGGTTAGGTCTGGAAACCGTGCAGCAGTATGGAGCGGATGGTGTTGGTTTGAGTAGTTCTGTATTGCATGATGTCCATGGCCCATTTGGGCGTAGTGAACAGATTTTAACGCTACGTCCACTCGGGACGTAATGATCTAGAGAATCAAAAATTATAAAGCCTGCTTTAAGCAGGCTTTTTTTAAGATACGACTTGAATGGTACTTGCACCAGCACCGACAGGTTTGACTTGAATCTGTACTGGAATCCGTTCATGTATTTCATGTACATGCGAGATCAAGACAACTTTACGACCCTGACTTTGTAAGTGATCGAGTGCATTCATCACCATATGTAAGGAGGCAGGGTCAAGCGTACCAAAACCTTCATCAATAAACAGTGATTCGAGCTTCATGGAGCCTGACGCCATATTGGCAATCGCTAAAGCCAGCGCTAAAGATACCAAGAAAGTTTCACCACCAGATAGGGAGAGGACAGGGCGGACTTCGCTGTTCATATCGAGGTCGATAATCGCTAGACTTAAACTGTCAGGAATACGATGTAATTGATAGCGCTGTGAAAGAGGCTGTAATTGTTGGTTAGCATATTCCACCAAGATATCCAAATGATGCTCTTGGGCGATTTTCTTAAATTTCGTGCCTTCTTTGTGCCCGATTAAGTCGTAGATGCGACCCCAACGATATTCTTCAGTTTTGATTTGCTCAATCTGTGATTGATATTTGGCGTAGTTACTTTGATTATTAGCATTCATACGCAGTTGCGCATCAGCTTCGTTAAACGCATTTTGCTGCTGCGCTTTCTCCAATGCCAATGTCATCAGTTTGCTTTGTAGCTCTTCAAAGCTGAGTTCAGGCTGTTGTTTGAGATGCTTTTGATATTGTTCTTCAAGCGTTTGCCATGAAGTCTTGGCAGTATCCAATGTGTACTGATGATTCAATAAGTTGTGACGGATGTCTTGGTGCTGGTCATGGTCAATCGTCAAACATTGTTCAATAAGACTTGGATAGAAATCAGGATGCGTTTCTTGCCATGTTGCAATGTGTTGGCTTGCCTGCTGAAGCTGTTGTGTATTTAAGCTGATTTGACTATTTAAATTTTGCTGTTTTAAAAGCAATTGCTGTAATACGTCTTCAGAGCCTTTGAGCTGCTGACGTATTTCAGTAATTGCGTGTTGTAATTGCTGCTGTTCTCGATCAAGCGTTGCTTGCCATTCGCTGACATACTGATACTGACGACCTGCATAGTTTTCGGTCAGAGTATTGAGTTGTTCACGTAAGTGTTTACCAGCGCTAGAAATCTCTGCCAATTGATCTAATTTTTCCTGAGATTGTTTTTGTAAAAATTCAAGTTTTAATTGCTGTTGATTCTGTTCAGCCTGCAACTGCTCACACTGTTTTTGTTGCTCATTGATTAGCGTTAATAATTGCTGACGTTGTTGTAATTCCTGCAAGATCTGTTGAGCATAATGAAGTGGATGCGCCTGCCAATGCTGTTGCTGCATGTTATTAAGTTGCTGAGTAATAGGTTCGATCAGGTATTCGAGTTGTTGTCGCTGTTGTAAACCATATTGTAGTTGTTCAGCTTGTCGCTGTGTTGAACGCCATGTTTGGAGGGTGTGTTGATCTTGCTGTAAATCATCAAGCAGTTGTTGCGTTGTTTGCGTTGATTGCGCTAAAGCCACTTGAATCTGTTGTAAAAGATCAGCAGAAGATTGCTGTGTATCAAAGTCCAAGTGCTGTGATCGTAGTTCATTGTCAAACTTATGCTTCTGCACGCTGATGCTTTGTGAGAGTTCATCGATTTGACGCTGTTGTTGCTGCGTCGTTGCTTCGATTTTTGAAGATTGTATTTCTAATTGATTCAGCTGTTTGCACAGATGCTCGTGATCTTTTTTGGCTTGCTGTAATTGTTGGTCTTGCAATTGTTCCAAAGCATGCTTCAGCAAATCTTTATGTTCCACAAAGGGATGCGCATGGCTACCACAGACCATACAGGCTTCATTCGGTTTAAGTTGGTCACGTAAATCTTGCACACTCTGATGTTGCAGCAAACGCTGCTGTTCGAACATTTGCTCGAGTTGTTGCAGAGACGTTTGGCTAAGTTGTACGTGTTGCTGCTGTGTAATGGTCTGCTGTTTTAAATCCGCTGCAATTTTTGCATCGGCTTGTAATTGTCGTTGCAATTGCTGACATTGTTGCTCGTGCTGTGAGAGGTGTGTGGCTTGTTGTTCAAGACGTTCCAAAATGCGAGTAGCTTGATCTTGCTGCTGCAATGTTTGCTGAGTTTGCTGCGTTTTTTTCTCAAGTAAGGCAATGTCTTGGTATTGCGCTGACCATGACTGCATACGTTGTTTGAGGTCAGTGTATTGTTGTTGCAAGCTCTCTACTGACTGTTGCAATAATTCAGGTTGTTTGCTGTTCAAAGCTTGATATTGCTGTACATAATCATCTAGACGTTGTGCTGTAGTGGCAATTGTTGCATCAAAAATCGCCCATTGCTGTTGTTGCTGGAGTTGTTGTTCGAGTTGTTGCTTGCGTTGCAGCGCTTGATTTAAGTTTGCTTGCTGCTGAGCGCATTGTTGCTCAAGGGGTTGAACGTGGTGATGGGCAAATTGTTGTTGCTCAAGCTTAACACTCTGATGTTGCTTAATTTTGCTTTGAATGTCGTGATCGAGTTGATACGCAATTTCTAATTGCGGTTTAAGCTGTTCGAGGTGTGTTTGCCATAATTGCGCATTTTGCTCAGCTTGATGTAATTGCTGTAGTGCTTGTTCGTGTTGCGATTGAGCCTGTTGTAACTGCGGCTGAAAATCTCTCAGTGCTTGTGTCAATTGATTAAGTTGCAGTTGAGCAGCATTTTGTCTCTCATACTGTGCACGAATCGGCTGAAATGAATCCAATTGTGCTAATAATTTTTTTTGTGGTTGCAGTTTTAGATCAGCGTCCACTTGAACATCATAGACTTCTTTTTTCGCTTGAACACTTGCATATAGCTCATGTTTATCTTTGTGCCATTTCAGATCATTTTCGAGCAATTTTTCGGATTGTGCTAAATGATGTAAGGCAAGTTTTATGGCGTGATGTTGTTGATTGAGCGTGGCGAGTTCATCTTCCGATAAAATCTCTAAATGTCCAATATGTTTTTCCAAGTCGGCACGTTGCTGTTTGATTTCACTATATTTATCTGCTGATTTTTTACTCACTTCGCTAAAAATTTGCGAATTCGTGAGATATTCCAACAAGTCGGCACGTTCATGATCTTTGGCTTTTAAAAATGCCCCAACCTCAGATTGTGCCAATAATACCGCACGAGTAAATTGTTCAAAACTTAAACCAATCAGCTTTTCGATCAGTGGAGTGACTTCAGAGATTTTTTGCGTCAGGGTCGTACCGTCATCAAGGCAGATGACAGCGCGGTCAACTTTGAGATTACCATCGATTTTTTTACGCGCACGGCTAATGTCCCAACGCGCTTGGTAGCGTTTGCCATCCAGGGCAATAAATTCGAGTTCAGCAAAACCTGAAGTCGTCCCACGGCGCAAAATATTTTTGGAATCTTTAATGGAAATATCTTTACCACCAACATCGCGAATACTGCCCGCAGCGCCACGCAGACGAGGTACTTCGTCATAGAGGGCTAAACACATGGCATCGAGTAGCGTGGATTTACCTGCACCTGTTTTTCCCGTAATCGCAATTAAACCTGCTTGAGATAATGGACTATTTTCAAAATGGATATGTTGTTCACCCGCCAAAGATGCCAAGTTGTTTAAACTGAGTCGTAAAATTTTCATGGCATATCCTTATTGTACTTTTTGATCCAAATCGTGTTGCGCGGCTTCGAGCAATGTTAAAAAATCACGTTTAACCGATTCATCTTGCTCATAGCCCATCTTTTCCCAAAGATTCAAGAACAGTCGTTCAGGCGTTGGTGGCTTAAGATCGACTGTAGTGAAAGTATCATGTTGCTCAGTTTGCTTTTGATAGATGCGCGCAATCCGCAGCAAACGATAACGATTCGGAGGTAGTGCCATTTCAATTTGCTGACGTAAATCAACAGGGGGCGGTGCATCGGTGGTGTACTCGATCTCTAAAAAATGTCGCGCATTCAAATGTTCAATTTCACCTTGCGGTAAGGCTTGTACAGCACTAATCAAATCTTTTAATTCTTCACGAATCCGAATTAAATCAACGGTACGAGGAATAATCAGCGATTCGTATTGGCAGCGCTCAGTTACGCTTGCTTTAGGATCAATACGGACATCGACCACTTGATGTTTATAATTTCGTTCACTAAATGATAATGGAATAGGTGAACCACTATAACGAATATGCGTTTGTCCCACTTTTTGCGGTTTATGCAAGTGTCCAAGTGCCACATAATCAATCACATCATCAAACAACGCTGTTGATAAAGCTTCTTCATTACCGACCACAATCGGGCGTTCCGAATCAGACGTTTCACCTCCTTGCATATGTGCATGTGACATCAGAATCAACGCCTGATCAGGCTGTTTACGAGCTTTTGCTGCCGCAATCAACTGCTGATGTAAATAAGCAATGGCATTTTGACTGTTGGTGGTTTGCTCATTTAAACCTGTGATTTCAGCACTGCGTAAATAAGGTAAAGTTAAACACCATGCAATGATGTTTTTATTAGCATCATAAATCGGGACAAGTAAACGATCGAGGTCAAATTGCTGGTTTTGTTTTGAAATAATCCCCACGGCTTTGGCATTAAACTTCGCTAAAAAAGGCTCAACCTGTTCAATGCGATAACCCGAATCGTGGTTACCTGCAATCATCAAGGTTTGCATATGTGGGGCAATAGCATGGGCATCGGTTAAAAATTGATACAGTTGTTTTTGTGCACTGGATGCTGGATTCACCACATCAAAAATATCGCCTGCAATCAGTAATGCATTCGGTTGTTTTTCTTGGATTTGCTCAAGTAACCAATTTAAAAATTGGGTGTGCTCGTAGTCACGCTCATGATTATGAAAAAATTGTCCTAAATGCCAATCTGAAGTATGAAAAAAACGAACAGTCATGCAAGCACCAAAAAATCAAAAAATTGATTGGGCTATAAAGTATCACAGATGGTTATGTTTACGAGGGAGATTAATCATTCATCAGTCCAACTAAGTCGTTTTCGACAGTTACAAAGTATCCAATCTAAACTATGCCATAACTGCATTAATGTGCATTTGCATCCACTTGCAGGAGGCAAAAAGTATTATGGGCTGTATATATGAAATAGCCTTGCCAGTATTATCCAAGTATCACAAATTTTTCTATAGCAATTTGGCCATCTTGTACCAGAATTTTCTTAGTGATTTGGTTGAAATCTTTAACTTCAAAACTACGAGTAAATGTATTGGTAATGCAATGCATCGGTGGAGTCTGTACAGAGCATTCTAAGAGGTCACCATGAAGTCTGGGGTTACTGATTAGGGAATCCTGTAACTCGTGTAAATGACCAACCAAAAACGGCAGAATAATAGACAACTTAACGCTTGGTATCAGAACTTTGTATTTCAAAATAGTAGGCGGGTTCATTGTTGTTATATTTTCTTTGATGGATTACACGTTTCAAATAGTAGAGATCTGAAATTAGGTTAAAAAATACCAAGAACTAGGAATATAAAATGTTGTTCTAATCCTGTATATAGGTGAATTATTGTACAGCGGGTATATTGCCTGCATTTGGGGTAGCAGGAGATGCAACATGCCAAATAATCCTTTTGATGAAGAAAAACTTGCAAATAATATGGTGTATAAGACTTTATTAGAGTCTACATTAGCCATTCCTTGGTGTATTGATTGGGACAGTAAAACATTTAGTTATATTGGACCGCAAATTGAAAAGTTACTCGGTTGGAAACAAAGTAGTTGGAAAACGGTAGATGATTGGGCATCACGTATGCACGAGGAAGACCGTAATTATGTACTGAATTATTGTGTTTCACAGTCTATGGCTGGTATAGATCATGAAGCAGATTATCGTGCACTTAAAGAAGATGGTTCATATCTTTGGATACGTGATGTTGTTCATGTCGTGCGTAAACCAAATGGTGATGTAGATTGTCTTGTCGGCTTTATGTTTGATATTTCCGAGCGGAAAAAACAAGAGGAACAACTACAAAAATTGCAACGTCAGCTCGAAGAATATTCATATAAAGATGGCTTAACTGGTATTGCAAATCGACGTTTGTTTGATGACTTTTACCAGCGTGAATGGTTAAACGCAATCCGCACGCAAAAGCCGCTGAGTTTAATTTTGATTGATTTAGATTATTTTAAACAATACAATGACTTGAATGGTCATGTGATTGGGGATACATGTCTGCGTCAAATTGCTAAAAGTTTGGAATCTTGTTGTACACGACCTCGTGATTTAGTTGCGCGTTTTGGTGGCGAGGAATTTGCTTGGATTTTACCAGAGACCAATGAAGCCGCAGCAGCAGTGATGGCCGATAGAATTATGGATGCCGTGCGTGCTGCACGATTACCGCATAAAGCCTCTGCGGTGTCGGAACTCGTCACACTCAGCATGGGGGTAAAAACCATTATTCCTTCAGATCTGGATAATCCAATGCAATTTCTGGATCAAGTTGATAAAAACCTTTATGTAGCCAAAAGACAGGGGCGTAATCGCTACTGTGCTGCATAACATAGATTTGCAATTGTGAATTATTTTAAAGTTGCATATATTTTTCAGTCAGTCGATATTTTATCGGCTGATTTTTTTGGGGTGTAGAATATAAAAATTAAATTCGATGCTAAATGCATGAGGCACAAAATAAAAGACCGACGATTCGAGTGATGATGAAATCGTCGGTCAAAAAATCGATTTTAAATTTAAGTGATGGCTGCTGTTCATACTTAAATTCAAAATGAAGCTTATTGCTTTTAAAAAGGTCACCGAAACATTGTGGATGCCGTCCAAATCATCGGTTGCTACAGACCTTGTACCCTATATAACGTAGTCGATTACAGATTGGTTGACATGAAAATGAAAATAAATGCATTTTTTTTTATACTAGGTGTCAACTTCTTCTTGGGTTAGGGTCATGGTGTCTTTAACACGTTATTTTTTCTTGTTTTTTTTCATTTGTTTAATCATGACCTGTATTTGCGGTGTGATCGCAGCATTATTGCCACAGGGTGTGGGTGGTATTTTAACGGTCGTACCCTATCTGATTGCCATGATCGTGGTGTTATTTCGGTTTTTAAATAAAAATCAGAGAGCACCGACACAGGCAGAACGTAAAAAATTTACCCTAGGTTTTAGCCTGATTTTTTGGTTATATAATTTTGGTTTTGTACTTTTGGGTATCGCAATTTTTTCAAGAAAAAATCCTGAAATTTGGCAAAATTTAATGCTCTATGTTCAACATCCTCAGTTTATGAGTTTAATGGTGATCATGTTATTACTGATGGCTATCCCTTTGTATTTAATCACCTATTGGTTTTATGGTCCGCAAGCACAGCGGATGGCTGCTCAAAAGTTTGGTGCATAAAGCTTGATCGTTTGGTGATCTTGTTCTATAGATAATAGTATTATTTCATATAGATAAGAACAAATTATGCATCAGCCCACAGTACTGATGACAGGTGGCAGCGGTTTTATTGGCACACATCTCATCAAGGCACTTTTAGCTGCGGATTATAAAGTGATTGGGCTCAGTCGTAAGGCTGGGCGTATTTCTAAATCACCACATTTAACTTGGGTACAGCAGCTCGATCAAATTCCTCATGACAGAATTGATTATGTGATTAATCTTGCAGGTGAAAGTATCGGCAAAGGTCGCTGGACAGAGACGCGTAAACAGCAATTATTAGAAAGTCGGGTCAAAACCACGGAAGCGCTGTATCAATATTTACGTAAACGTAAAATTTTTCCGAAATGCATTATTTCAGGTTCGGCTGTTGGCTATTATGGTATTGATATTGAAGAACAATGGACAAAAGTGTGCGATGAAAATACTGCACCACAAGCCATTTTTATGTCAGAGCTATGCCAAAGTTGGGAGCAAGTCACACGCCAATTTCCTGAACAAAATACCATTATCACACGACTAGGTGTGGTCTTGGCTGAAGGTGGCGGGATCTTACCGCAAATGCTGCGACCGATTCAGTTCAATTTGGTCAATAAAATAGGTTCTGGTCGGCAGCCTTTTGTGTGGATACACATACAAGATGTGATCCGAAGTATGCTGTTTTTAATGAAACAAGCTGAGAAAAAACATGCGTTGCTTGAACCCACGCCAATCGATCCGCATATTTTTAATTTAGTTGCGCCTGAAAAATCGACGCAGGCTCAGTTTGCGCAGATTGCAGCATGTCAATTAGCGAAAAAGCCATGGCTCAATGTGCCTGCAATTGTTTTTAAAATTTTATTGGGTGAGCAATCGCAATTAATTTTAAATGGTCAATTGGTTCAGCCAGTTGCTTTATTACAGCAAGGCTTTGAGTTTAAATTTCCGACGTTAAAAGAAGCCTTGCAGGATTTATTGGCTTAGTTGAATTTGACGGATCGACCATTATTCGACGCTTAACAATGCATCTTGAAACAGGCGACTCGGACTATAGTGGTCTGCATTGAATGAAGGCGTTTCCCCAGTCATCAGTTCAGCCAATAACTGAGCTGAAGCTGGTCCCATGCATAAACCATTTCTAAAATGCCCAAAATTTGCCCAAAGATTGTCGAAATTTGGCATCTGCCCAATATATGGAATCCCTTCAGGCGAAGATGGGCGCAGGCCAGCCCAAGATTTCACAATCGGAAAGTTGGCAAGCTCTGGTACCATGTCAAAGCAGGATTTTTGAATATGCTGCAAGGTTGTATTTGTTGTCTGAGTATCAAAGCCACATTGGCGCATACTTGAGCCGCAAACCACATGACCATCTTGGCGTGGAATTAAGTACATGACCTTATTCATGCACATGGTCGGCAACCAGTTCTGCGGAGTTTTAAAGAGAAGCATTTGTCCCTGCACGGGTTGTACGGGTATCTCAATGTCTAGTTGTTCACTCCATGCGGCTGACCAAGCGCCCGTGGCAATAACGAATTGATCTGCTGTATGTTGCGTACCATCTGCGGTGGTGATGGACTGGATTCGATTGTCCGAACGGTTTAATTGGTGGATCAGGCAATGTTCATAAATCTGAACTTTGGGATGCTGCTGTAAATAAGCCATTAATGACTGCAAAAGTCGTGGATTACGGATGTTGGCTAATTGCGGAAAATAAATGCCATGTGCAAAGCGTGCTGAAATGTGAGGATTAATCTGCTCAATTTGCTCGGATTGTAAATATTCCGACTGTTGCATTGGGTCTTGGTGCAAACGGGCATAATCTAAGCCAATTTCAAAATCATCTTCATCAAAAATCAACATGCCAGTTTCATGAATTTCAAAATCAATCCCAGTCATAGGTTTTAATTTTTCATTCCATTTTTGGTAGCTCTGCTTGCCATAACGTGTGAGCGCATTGACTTCATTGGGATATCGCCAAGGATACATCGGGGAGAGGATGCCACCACCAGCCCAAGATGCGGCAGAACCTGTGCGTTGTTGGTCGAAAATCGTCACCGTACAACCGCGTTCAACGAGTTCCAATGCGCTGAGTAAACCACTAATACCCGCCCCAATAATGGCAATATTCATGTTCTTTTAACCGATGAATGTATGAGTTTGATCTTAACTTCAGCAACGCCGAAGTTTTTCTTCCAAGACTGTTTTTTAACTTTTACAGATATAAAAAAGCCTTCCTGAACGTTACCATTTCAGGAAGGCTTTGCAGGTTATTTCATGTCTTTCAACATGAGTGCTGCATCTTCAGCAAAGTAAGTCCAGATCCCATCTGCACCTGCACGGCGGCAGCTCATAAGCGATTCGATAATCACGTTTTCAGATAGCCAACCATTTTGAATGGCACCTGCTAACATGGCGTATTCGCCACTCACTTGATAGACAAATGTTGGAACACCGAAATTATCTTTGACTTCACGGACGATATCTAAATACGGCATACCCGGTTTTACAATCACCATGTCGGCGCCTTCTTGAATATCGAGTGCGATTTCATGTAAAGCTTCTGCACGGTTACCGATGTCCATTTGATAGTTATATTTATTGCCACCTTTGAGGTTGCTTGAAGAACCTACCGCATCACGGAATGGCCCGTAAAAGCTAGACGCATATTTTGCAGAATAAGCCATGATGTTGGTATAGATATGGCCATTGGCTTCAAGGGCTTGGCGAATTGCACCGATACGACCATCCATCATGTCACTAGGTGCAACCACATCTGCACCCGCTTCGGCATGGCTGAGCGCTTGTTTAATTAAGCATTCAACGGTTTCATCATTCAGTACATAGCCCGTATCATCAATGATACCGTCTTGACCATGTGTAGTGTATGGATCGAGCGCACCATCAGTGATGAGAACCATTTCTGGTAGTTCTTTTTTTAATAAGCGGATGGTGCTTTGGACTAAGCCATCTTCATGCCAAGCTGCTTCAGCCGTTAAGCTTTTATCTTCCTGTGGTGTAACTGGGAACAAAGCTAATTTTGAAACACCCAATTCGAGTAAACGTTCTGCCTTTCTTAGTAACAAGTCAGCAGATAGACGCTGTACGTTTGGCATGCTTGGAATATCTTGAGTTTGTTGCTGGCCTGGCAACACAAATACTGGATAAATGAGATGATCAGTCGTCAGTTGAGTTTCACGCACCATAGCGCGAAGCTGGTCATTTTTACGAATGCGACGCATGCGGGTAGCAGGAAAAGCTGGACGATTGAACGTATAGGTCATAACAATCTCATTGATCAGTATTAAACTTTGACTATTGTAGACGCATAATGAGGGTTTGGCGCACCCCGTATTATTTTTTTATTCAATGACAGCGATTCGAGTAGGCTATGACAGATGTAAATAAGAGTTGGACCGGTAATATTGACCTAAACTCGAAGAATGAAATCGATACTTTATTAAATAACATTGCTCAAGCATTTAACAGCTCCCCATTTTTTGTACACAATGCCATGAAAATGACGGTGATCGATGGTCAGATCGAAGCACGTGTGGACATGGCCAGTAATCTAATAGGAAATGTCGCATTCCAAATTTTACATGGTGGTGTTGCGGCAACTTTACTCGACAGTATCGGTGGTATTTCAGCGATGGCTGAATTGTATAAAAAGGCCACAGCTGAAGATCTAGCAGAAACGAGTAAAAAGGTATCTCGCTTAGCGACCGTCGATATGCGTGTGGATTATTTGGCGCCAGGACGTGGACAGTATTTCGTTGCACGAGCTGAAACCTTACGTTTAGGCCGTAAGGGTTGCACTATGCGTATGACCATGGTCAATGATGAAGGTAAAGCGATTGCAACGGCGATTGCATCGTATGCTTATTAAGCCATTTTTAAGTTAACACATTCAAAATGATGAAAAAATAAAGTCCAGTATTGGCAGCAGGGCATGATTTTATCCTGTTGCCGACGAAAAAAAGACTGACGAGTTACATTTTCTATTCTCAGGATATGATTTTTTAGCTTTAAAATGCCGGAAAATTGAAGAAGATAGACTTTCTCACGACACCATTATCTGACAGCAAAGTTGACATGCTTTGCAAAGCTCATGATGCCATGACCAAGTCTGCTAGATTTAGGACAAATCTATGACAGATACCGTTAGTAACCTGCCAGAAACCCCATCTACAGAGCAGCCCACCGATCAGGAATTAAAAGCACGCAGAAAAAAAGGCCTTGGTATAGTGGCTGTATTGATCGTGATTACTTTGGTGATGTATTTGATTTGGTCAATATTTCTAAATCATTCCGTCAGTACCGATAATGCCTATGTCGGTGCAGAAACAGCGTCGATTACCTCGATGGTCACGGGGCAAGTGGCAGAGGTTTTGGTGAGTGATACGCAGCAAGTGAAAAAAGGTGATGTGCTTGTTCGCATTGATGCTCGTGATGCTGAAATTGCCTTAGCTCAGGCACAGGCTGAATTACTTAAAGCAAAACGCCAATACAAACAAACTGCGGCGAATAGTAGTTCTTTAAATTCACAAATCTTTGTCAGTGATGATGCAATTCATAGTGCAAGCGCACAAGTGGCCAAAGCACAAGCCGATCTGAATAAAGCACAAGATGAATTACAACGCCGTCAACAATTGGCTGCTACGGGTGCGATTTCTAAAGAAGAATTAAGCACAGCGCAAAGTGCTGTGAATACCGCTAAAGCCAGTTTTGATGTGGCTCAAGCAGGGCTCGCTCAAGCCAAATCTAGTCAAAAAGCGGCACAAAGTAATAAAGCAGCGAATGATGCATTAATTCAAGACAGCAATGAAAACTCAACCCCAGATGTTTTAGTTGCACAAGCACGTCTACAACAAGCTCAGTTGGACTTAGAACGTACACAAATCAAAGCACCCTTTGATGGTGTGGTGACACGTCGTAATATTCAAGTTGGGCAACGCATTGCACCGGGAACGTCATTAATGATGGTGGTGCCAGTCTCTCAGTTATATGTCGATGCCAACTTTAAAGAAAGCCAATTGGCAGGGGTGCAAGCGGGTCAAAAAGTTGAGCTGACGTCTGATCTTTATGGTGACAAAGTTAAATTTAATGGCACAGTGACCGGTTTTTCTGGTGGCACAGGTTCAGCATTTGCCTTGATTCCAGCACAAAATGCCACAGGAAACTGGATTAAAGTGGTTCAGCGTTTACCTGTGAGGATACGTTTAGATCCAAAAGAGTTGGCAGAACACCCACTACGTGTGGGGCTGTCTATGGAAGCGACGATTGACTTGAAATCGAAGTAATTGCCTATGAATCAGCAAATGCAAATGACTGACCTGAAAGGTGGTCGTCTGATTCTCGCTGCCTTGGTCTTGGCATTGGCGAACTTTATGGTTGTGCTCGACATGACCATTGCCAATGTATCTGTGCCGCATATTACCGGTAGCCTTGCAGTGTCGGCATCCCAAGGGACATGGGTCATTACCTCTTATGCCGTGGCAGAAGCGATTTGTGTGCCATTAACCGGTTGGCTCGCTGGGCGCTTTGGTTCTGTACGGGTTTTTGTGATCAGCCTGTTTGGCTTTACAGTATTTTCGATACTGTGTGGTTTGTCGACCAGTTTAGAAATGTTGGTGTTTTGCCGAATTGGGCAAGGTTTGTTTGGTGGTCCGATTATGCCACTGAGCCAAACGTTGTTAATGCGCATTTTCCCTCCTGAAAAGCAATCCCAAGCCATGGGGATGTGGGCAATGACCACTGTAGTTGGCCCTATTTTAGGTCCAATTTTGGGTGGTACGATCAGTGATAATTTATCTTGGCATTGGATTTTCTTTATCAATATTCCTGTCGGAATCGGTTGTGCTATCGCAGCGATGCGCTTACTGAAAACGGCTGAAACTCCAACACAGAAATTGAAAATTGACCGCGGTGGCTTGCTGCTGTTGGTGTTATGGATCGGTGCCTTGCAATTGATGTTGGACTTGGGCCATGAACGAGATTGGTTTAATAATCCATTTATCGTGGTGCTGGCACTGACGGCATTTGTTGGGCTGATCGTTTTCACGATTTGGGAGCTGACTGAGCGGCATCCAGTGGTGAATATACTGCTGTTTAAGTACCGAAGTTTTACCATTTCGGTCTTGGCTTTGGCGTTTGGTTTTGGTGCCTTCTTTGGCAGTATTGTCCTGATTCCGCAGTGGTTACAAATTAACTTGGGCTATACCGCAACGTGGGCCGGTTATCTCACGGCAACGATGGGCGTCGGTAGTTTGACCATGTCGCCAATTGTTGCAAAGCTTGCAACCAAATACGATCAACGTGCTTTGGCGAGTTTTGGTTTAAGTATCTTGGGCGGAGTCACCCTTATGCGCGCCTTTTGGACCACGGATGCAGACTTTATGGCTTTGGCTTTACCGCAAATATTACAAGGTTTTGCCGTGCCATTTTTCTTTATTCCCTTGTCAAATATGGCCTTAGCATCTGTACTGCCACAAGACATGGCATCTGCAGCAGGTTTGATGAACTTCTTAAGAACCATGGCAGGGGCAATTGGAGCCTCGATTGCAGTAACCATTTGGGATGATCACACCAAAGTCGCACGCAGTGAAATGGTCAGTAATTTACATGTTACTGAGGTACAAAATACCTTGGTGAATCATGGAATGAGTTCAGAAGCTGCTCTGGGTTACATCTCCAGTTTGGTGGATAAAGAAGCCTTAACGCTTTCAGCTAATCATGTGTTTTTAGTCTTGGCGGGTGTCTTTATATTCGCCGCACTGATCATTTGGCTCTGTCCGCGACCTAAAGCAGGTGTGGGTGGTGGTCATGCACACTAAATATCATCAAGTATAAAAAACCGCTCATTCGAGCGGTTTTTTTGCGTACGGCGTTGATTGGAAAAAATTAAAGGTCCGAGCGCGCCCGTTTAAGTGCAGACTGCCACTGAGCCAAATGAAATTCACATTGATCAGCATTCATTTTGGGTTCAAAAGCACGTTCTAATTGCCATGATGCGGCAATTTCATCAAGATTTGAAAACACACCCGCTTTGAGTCCGGCCATTGCGGCAGCGCCCCATGCTGTTGATTCTAAAAGTTTAGGACGCAGTACAGGCACATTTAAAATATCGGCCTGAAATTGCATCAGCATATCATTGCTACTGGCACCGCCATCGACCCTGAGTTCTTTAAGTGGACTAGACAGGTCTGACTGCATGGCGGTCAATACATCCGACACTTGAAAGGCGATGGACTCAAGGGCAGCACGAGCTATGTGGGATTTATTGGTACCACGTGACATGCCGCAGAGGAGGGCACGGGCATCACTGTCCCAATGCGGAGCGCCTAGCCCAGTAAAGGCAGGAACCAGAACCACGCCATCGGTGTGTTCAACTTGGCACGCAAGTTTTTCAACATCACTGCTTTTTTGAATAATCCCTAAACCGTCTCTTAGCCATTGCACGATAGCGCCAGCCATAAATACACTGCCTTCAAGTGCATAATGGGTTTGACCTTGAGCTTGCCATGCAAGGGTTGAGAGTAATTTATTGTGGCTATATTGAACTTCAGTGCCGGTGTTAAAGAGCATGAAACAGCCTGTACCATAGGTATTTTTTGCTGTTCCTGCGTCAAAGCATGATTGTCCAAATAACGCAGATTGCTGATCACCTAAAATGCCGGTAATGGGAATGTTTGCGCCAAGTAAACCTGTCGCGGTATCTGCAATATATTCATCTGAACTGATGATTTTAGGGAGGACCGACAGGGGAATATCGAATAATTCTAAGAGTTCTTCATCCCAAGCTTGTTGCTGTAAGTTCATTAGCATGGTTCGTGAGGCATTGCTGGCTTCAATCACATGCTCTGCACCTTGCGTCAGGTTCCACACCAACCAACTGTCAATCGTGCCAAAAGCCACATGACCTTGCTCTGCGAGTTCACGTAGACCTTGAGTGTGCTCTAATAACCAAACCAATTTGCCAGCACTAAAATAGGGATCGATACGTAAACCGGTCTTTTTGTGAATGAGGTCATTGAGGTTTTGTTGGGTCAGTTGTCCACACCACTCGGTTGCACGGCGGTCTTGCCAAACAATTGCAGGAGCAAGGGGTTGACCTGTGCGTTTATCCCAAACCACAGTGGTTTCACGCTGATTGGTCAGTCCAATGGCTTTAATATCTTTTGCGAGGATACGAGCAGAAGCGAGTGCTTGTTGCACGACGGCAATTTGTGTACTCCAAATTTCTTGAGCATCTTGCTCCACCCAACCCGAATGCGGGGTTTGAATATGGGTTTCCCGTTGAGCTGTAGCTTGAACTTGTCCATGTTCGTTAAAAATGATCGCACGACTTGAAGTCGTTCCTTGATCGAGTGCCAATAAATAGCTCATATATTTTTCTTTTGCGGTCTTGAAAAATAAAATATTAACGCAATTATGTAATTAAGCGCAGATCAATGTGTAATTGTTTCGAAATTGCATCGCAATTTTTTGAAGTTATGCTATGATGACGCTACTTTGGGGATGTTTCTGGCTTCGACGCTGGTGATGAAACTCATAGATGCATGTCGAGAGCGCATTTTCTCTCGTAAATCAAATTTGCATATTTTAGTCGCAAACGACGAAACTTACGCTCTAGCTGCCTAAGGGCAGCTTGTCCGCATCCCTGAATACTTGTGGTTAGGGGTCCCGACTGAAGCGAACGCACACAAGTCCGTATAAGATCAAGCCTTGGGGTCTTATACTAAATCTTAAAGGATCGCGATTTGTACCCTGTTCGTCGGGTCACAAAGAGCTAAATCAATAGACGATATCTAAGCATGTAGTATTCTCGAGCGTAGTGCTGGCGGACGCGGGTTCAACTCCCGCCATCTCCACCAAAATTCAATTCAGAGATGTTCGACTGAATGTGAAAAAGCCCTTAAATTCAATGTTTAAGGGCTTTTTTATTGGTTATATTGTCCGATCCTATCCTAAGCTGTGTGACCCAATTTTTGCCTTTTGTGGGTAATTATTGGGAAAATTTACCCAATTATTTTTAGTCTTGATAAAGGGTATATACAGATGAAACTCACAGATACGGAATGCAGAAAAGCACAGACCCAAGATAAGCGTTATCGTCTTTCTGATGAAAATGGCTTATCTCTATTGGTTACACCAGCAGGGCAAAAATATTGGAATGTGCGCTATACCGTTCATGGTAAGCGCAAGTCAGAGTCACTGGGTCCATATCCTGATATGAGCTTAAAGAAAGCAAGAGAGCTTGCCCTTGAGCTGAAATACAAGCATTCCAAGTCAGTCTTATACGAAGACATCAAGCCATTTTTTAAAGAGGTGGCAGAAGATTGGTTTGATAACCAAAGAGAGACTTGGTCATCTAAACATATTAGTAATGTACGAGCTTCTTTGGACGAGCTTTACGGTACACTTGCAAATAAACGAATCAATCAGATTCAGGCACCTGAGATCTTGCAGGTTATTAAAAAAATTGAAGCTAGAGGTTCTACTGAAGTAGCTAAACGCACGCTATCTCGATGCGGTATGGTGATGAAATATGCCATAGCCCACGGCTACCGATATGACAATCCAGCCAGTGATTTGGTTTATGCGCTTAAGAATAAAAAAGTGAAGAATTTAGCGTCATTACCTGAAAGTGAAATGCCTGAATTTCTTAGAAGGATTAAAGCCTATCCAGCAGATGCTCAGACTCACCATGCAATCATTCTGGTTATGTTGACTGGCGTTCGAGTAAGTGAGTTGTTGCAAGCACGTTGGGAAGAATTTGATCTTGAAGAACGTAAGTGGGATATCCCTGCTGAGCGTATGAAGAATGGTTTACCCCATCGTGTACCCTTAACAGATATGATGATTGATGAGCTTCAGGCACTACGTTTGACTCACAACCAAGATCTATTATTCCCACATCGTTTAAACAATAAAGAACCTATGCGTAGTGAAACAATTTTAGCTGTAATTAAGCGTTCTGGTTATACAGGTCGAATGACAACCCATGGTTTTAGATCGCTATTTAGTACAGTACTGAATGAGTCAAATTTGTTTAATTCAGATGCAATTGAGCGTCAGCTTGCGCATGTGCCACAGAACCGTATTCGTTCTGCATATAACCGAGCACAGTATTGGGATGAGCGTGTAAAGATTATGGAGTGGTATGGGACAAAAGTGAGTGCTTGGTTAAAATAAATCACAAGGAGAAAAATCTAGATCAAATTTAACCTGACAGACACAATAAAAAACGGGTAACTGTCAGATTAGGTTTGAGCTAATACAGCTAAGTGTAATTTAGTGCCCATTAAAATAAGAATGTAACTAACAAGAATATATAAAAGCGCTAGTTTCTACTACTTTTCAATCTAAGTAGGTTCTTAAATTATTTCTTATTTCAAATTTATACTTTTCAACAGTCTCATCATCAATTATAGGTCGGTTAAAATTAACTCCGTTCTTTTGTAAAGTCTCTTTAAAGAAGTCATTTAAAATATATGCTCTGGCTAAGAGGTCGTCTAATGCATCAATGCGAATACGTAAATTTTGTGTATCTTTTAGGGCTTGTGCACATAAGTTTTTATTATTTTCCAATTCATTTTTTAAGTTTTGAACACGAATAGTTGATTGGTCTATTTTTTTAAAGTGTTCATTTTGTAGTTCTTGGTTCTGTTTATTGCTGACTAGATATTCAATGACAATCTCTTCACGATCAAAGTGGTTTTTTTCTTTAAATTTAGATAAAAAATTCGCAGTTTTACGGTCTAGATAATATTGCTTCTTAACTTTGTCTTTGTCTTTGTCTTTTTTCTTAAAAGTGCGGAATTTAGCTTTTAATTTTTCATAGCAGCTTTGCGTGATTCGAACTTGTGTGCCATTCCTCAGCATCCCAAGATTAAAAATTCCTGTCTTAAATTGAGGGTAGTTATTGAAATTTGGAATGTAGCCTTGCTGGGGATCTTTGATAACTAGACCTATCGGATTTTCCGATTCGTTTTTCAAGAATTCTGCTTTAAGTAGACTATCTTCTAAACACCAATCTTTTAAATAAATTTGAGGACGGCCCATATTGGCTCCATTTTTATATCCGATAAATCGATTTTTAATCATTAAGTAAATGATTAAAACGATATTTAATTAATTATGTTAATAAACATTATATATTAAATTAAACTAATTGTTATTTAATTTTTAATAGTTGTTTTTATGAAAAAATCCAAGAATAAGCTAAATAGACAGGGGGAACTAAGATCAATTTCAATACTTATGCTAAGGCAGATGGAAACTACTTTATCTCCAATAGATCGGATAATTTATCTAAGATTATTGGTCTGTTATGGAGGTCGTAAAATTTTAATATCGGATCTGAAGGCTTTGGCTGAAGACGTGAAAGTGAATTGGTTAACATTAAAAAAAACATTGGATGTATTGGTTGAAAAAGGGTTATGCGAACGGGCAGAAGAAAAAGTTATAAAACTGAATAAAGTACTTCTACCGAGACAAGTAGGTTATCAATGGGGGGGAAAACCATCTGACCAGTTGATTGTTGCTTTAGATAAAGCAAAAGATAGTGATCAATCTGCATTAGAGTTAAAAGAGAAAAAATTGGGTAAACAAAGTATAAAAAAAATGAGGTTAAAAAAAACTGCTTCTGAGCTTGTAGCTAGTCATCCACGACATGATTTTTTGGAAGTTTTATTTGGTTTAATGTTTGATGTCAAAATTAGCCATAAGCAAAAAAATGCTAATGAGTTGTTGGAACTCAATTATAAGCAGTGGCTTGTTTTAGTGAACATGGTGCTGTCTAGTGATTCTAATGGGATCATTTTTGATGTCGGAACTTATGAATTATCTAAATGGACTGGAATGAGCCGTAATGCATTGCAAAGAGCAATTGCTGATTTATTTGACATGGGGATTCTTCGCTCCAAACTAGATGGAACATTGAATAATAATTTACTTAATTCTGTTGCTCCGGTGTATTGCTTAAATCTCTCAGCCTCCATTTGGAGTAAAAAGAGGATATTTGGACATTATTACTTTTTGAAATTACCCAATGAATATACATCTGTCGTAGAGCAAGCTTTTAATTTTATACAGTATCTGGCTGCATTTGATCAAGCAAACAAAGCATCACACCCTTGCGATAGTGTTGTGAAAGAGCTTGCCAAAGTATCCGATGAAACTAATTATCAAATTATTCAAAGCAAACTGAGCTATGAGATTCGAGAAGAGTTTAATTTTGTGAGTAAATTCGAAAAGAATTTTGGTCAGTATATACAACTTATTTTACCCAGCTTCCGCATGGGGAAATCATCATTGAACACTGATCAATCGAATGTTACTAGAATTGATTTCTTACTTAACTATTTACTTCAGATAAAAATTTCAAATTTAGATCAAGCACAAGTGTGGGGGAATTCACCAATGCCAAGATCATTACTAGATTGGTTTGATAGGAATTTAACTAAAATTACATTACCTGAAGTTAAATCTCAGCTAACTTCCTGTGAAGAAAACACTCAGGTTATACAAATTCCACTGAAGCAGCTAGTTGAAGAATCAAGAGCAAAAATCTTATATGCCATAAGCCAAACCCTATTACGTAGCGAAATGATGCTTATCATCAAAGATGTGTGCAAGTTAGTAAGTTCAAAAGTATATTTTGATCTTGTGGGATTACCATTACAAAAAGCAAGCCTTTGTGACCGAGTTTATTTTTGTCGATATGGTGCTGAAGAGTTAAAGCAAAATACTGAACAAGATGCTTTTCATATACTTGAGTTAGAGCGAATTTCAGTTGATCCTGTTGAGTATGCACTTAAAAGCAAAGAGTTGGACCTAAGCTTAGCGGATCAGAAGCTGTATGGACTGTTCAATCCTAAAAAAATAAAAGCTAATTTCTGCCTTAACTCTCGTAAATAGATATTTGAGTAAAATTGCAAGAATTTTGTGAGAGCGAAAAGTACACTACCTTATATACAGATTAGTTTTGTTCCAGTTGGTTTGTAGACCAAGTCGGTAAATAATATTATTAATTAATAAACTAATTATAAATTTATTTACTTATACAGATCATAGATATCGACAGTGTAGATCACATATACATAATAAATAACTGTAACTCCTTAGTTATGCATCAAACATAACTAAGGAATCTTCAGATGTTGCAATACGATCTCTCTCATCAAGCTGCTGTAATGAATGCAGTGACTAACTTTGTTGATTACTTATTGAATATTGAGCTATGTGATACATCGTTCATTTATCACCTTTGCAAATTGATTCCTGCATTTAAGGTTTTTGACCAGGAGGATATTGAATGCTGTACTTTGATTGGCGCGTTTAAAGAAATGGTGCGCTTAGTTGACGCTGGTCGAGGTGATTTAGGGATTGACGAATATCTGACACAGTTACGATATAGAGAAGTATCTAATCTTCGAAATCAGTTGAGACGTCATAGGTCACTATACCTAGATGAAATTCGAATGTTCGAAGGGCAGGAAACTGATAACCAAAAGAGTTTTCTAGCTTATGTGCAGAGGATTATTAAAGATCATTATAAAGTCTTGATTGTGCGTGTTGATTTGGGATATTTAAAAGTATCTATGTCAAATATTATGGTGCAGGATTTCTATAACCATATTGAGTCAGTGCGTAATTTATTGAAAGATAAGAATGGCTGTTTTAAGCATCTTTTGGGTTATGGGCTGGCATTAGAGCAGGGTGTTACAAAAGGCTACCATGCACATTTAATGCTGATCTACAACGGTTCTGAGCGTTGTCAGGATTGGTACTTGGCTGATGAAGTGATTCAAACGTGGCAAAAGATCACTCAAGGCTTAGGTTACGGACTCAATAACAATACCCCTGAAAAGAAAAAACAATACGCTGATCGAGGCTTATTAGGGATAGGCATGATTCATCGCTATCAGTCTTTAGAAGAGCAGAATGCTTTGAATGTTGCCCGTTATCTCACTCAGCCTGAAAAGTTCATGCAGCGGATGTTGATTAAGCCAACGAACAAAAGAACTTTCTTTAAAGGTATTTACCGCGTGCATGGACGTAAGTACAAGATTAATGATCCAACATTGGCAGGAGTTTGTTCTGCACGAGATGATGAAGATTGATTGGATGAGCCAATCGTCATTTAACTGTAAAAAAATATGGAGTGGACAGTTCTATGAATGATATCAATACATAGGACTGATCTAATGGACATTACACACATTGAACACCAGACCGCGCCAAATTTAGAACAGGATATACAAAGTTTCTTTACCAAAGTGCGTTTCGGTTCACCAATCCCACCGATGACTCCTGATGAACATATTCAGAAAATCATTGAACAAACGACTCAAGTTTTATTGGAGTACTTTCGAGAGTGGAATGAGCTGATGTTTCATCATCGGGAGTCAGATTGCAGTTTTTGGGTGACACATTTCAGAAATGCATATTTTACTGTTCTGCAGAAAATCGACCTCCGTCAGTACTATTTTATTCCAACGGACAAACATACAGAGAAATGGCTGACTGAGCATATTTTAAGTAAATTGAAACTGTTATTTGTAACAACTGGTTTCCATGAGGCTTTAAATCAAACTAATGAGCAGTACGAGAAGAGAGTTAATCAATTACGTGACCTTTATTGTGATGTCAGTAAATTGAGTGTAGATGCGCCTGAATTAAGATTCTATCTGAGTTATCTAGCAGGTACTGAACTGTTGCTATCAGTCGATCAGGTGATTCAATCATTTCGAGAATTTGAAAAGAAGTTAACGTCCCGGCCATGGTTTCGCTCACAAGTGATATTTAGCTATTATCACTTGATACGCGACACTACACGAAATTGTTACGTGATCAGATTCTTCCTTACCTTTCAAAAAGCTTTTTATTCCGATGATGTTGACTATTCAATTGATCTTCTAAGACTGTGGCAAGATGTTACGTACGGTATGGGTATTTTATTTGACATTCCAGATGAAGAAGTACAGAAACCACAGGGTAATCCCTTTGGATATAACCCAGATGGGCTTTTGAACTTTCCTGAGCCTAAAAATCCATTGGATGATCTTAGTGACTTACCTGATACGCTGACGAGCGTAAATGAGCAGATGAATAAGATATGTATCACAACACGTGGTTTTAAAATCTTCAATGGAAGGAAACGGTGATTGGAGCTCATCCAAGTCAATGAAAATAGATAGATCCCTGTATTTAATCTAGTGGATAGATGGGACTTTCGATACGTACAGTATTGAACTTAGGCTTATGTACCACTATTTATTCCCATAATTCCTAATTTAAAGTAATGGAATGCCAGCTTTCCTCAACAGATTAATTTAACCAGTAATCGAGTGGGGTGGATTGCGCATGAGGTCAATGCATGGATTAGTCACAAGATCAGTGAACGTAGCATGATCACAAATTGAGATAAAACACAAAGCTATGAATGAGATTTTTGCCCCATCAGTTGTAATGCCAGCGCATAAGCAAAATCAGGAGACATTGCTTCTGCAATGAAGAATGCTTGAGGTGGGGTAAAGTCTAAGATTAGCTTACAGTAAAGGGTTTCTTTGCCTGTTTGCTTATCAATGAATCCTGCGAGTGTGAATATTCGAGCCCATACAGTGGACCTCCAATACACTTCAAACGCTGCATATACAGATTCCTTTAATAACGCTAAACACCATTATAATTGAGTATGTTGTCTAATTCATGTTGAGATTGAAGTCTCAGTTGAAGTTTAGATGATATTGATTATTCAATAGTCATTCTGAATCAGAAGTATAGCGAAAACACTCAATTGATTATTCTAGTAAAAATACAACGTTGACACTTTAAATCCTGCCAATTATCCTTGACCTGCTGGCCCATATGGTCAGTCGGTTTTGACAGACCGTTTACCCAAAGCACACGAAAAAGTCTCTCTTTTTTGTGGGCATCCCTACGTGCCCCCTCTGCGGCGGAACGGGAGGGGGACATCTTCGGATGTGCTGATCTTTTTGGGTATCAGTCTGTCAACCCTCTTTCGTTTCGCCACCATTATTTGACAGTAATGTGGTGAAACTTCTTTATACCCAAAGGAGTCCGCCATGCGTACTACATTATTAAATTCTCATTCTCTTTTTTACCCCAGTACTCTCTGTGGCGTTGTCTTCGCAGGATAGAACCGCATTTTAAAAATTTAGCAATTGGGGGACGCTCAGTAAAGGCGCTTGTTCCTTTATTGGCCTGCACATCTGAATTATTTTATCGCTGATTTGTAGATCAACTCATTCTACGCAACAGTTACATCAGAATAAAAGGCAGAACTCCAAGAAGAACATCAAACCGCTATAAGTCCAGCTTTGCGATTGCTGAGAGGCACTTATGGACAAAGAAAGAGAATGATGCACGATGACAACAAAATTAAAGTATCTGTCTTTATGTATTTTATTGATGGGACTGGGCGCCTGCTCTAGTAAAGATCAGCCTGAAAGTGATCCTGCTGTAGAAGAGCAAACAACAGAAAGCAAAGAAGCTTTGCAGAGTGTTACTGAAACATCAGTCGTGATTGTACCGAAAGCGGAAATCAGTCCTGATCAAAGTTGGGAGAAAATAGACAGTGATGTACTGCGAAGTAATTTGATTTACTTTTACCCTGAAAAAATGAATGTGCTCCATTACAAAGAACCGAGCAAGCTTGAGAATGATTTATTCTTCCCCGACAATCATGAATTTATCAAGAAACAATTACATTTAGATAAGAGTCAGCTTCTTGTTATTGGAATGCCGGGGCATAACTTAGACAACAATATGTTAGTCGATTTGAGTAATGATGAATATTTCAAATATGCTAACAATCTCGCCATAAACTATATACGTGCCTTACAAGTACCAAAGGTTAAACCCAAACAGGAATTTGAAAAAACACAGCATTATGAGGAACGAGTTAAGCAAGCTCAGCAAAATTCCCTAAATAATGTAATCGACTATGATGTTGAATTATTGGAAAGAGTGTTGAATTATATTGCTCCTGATATTACTTCAATCGGAAGCGAAAGCGCTTACCAATATAATGCTGATAAAGAGTTAATGACAATTAACTTTAAACAGAAAAGCCGATATGTTTCCTCTGTGGTTAAATCAGAACTAATCATCAAGGTTCCGCCTGATTTAGCAAAGACTCTCGCAGAAAACTTTGGACAACTTAACATCGGCTATGTATTTACACCCAAAAATAACACCTTGAATTTGGATGGGATATTTTTTTATTTAGTACGTTATGGCAATCCTGATCAGCAGAACTATACCTCTAGATTGTATCTCTCCCCAATCATTAAGCCGAATACATTTAAGCAAAAAAGTGCGGTCAATGTATTCTGGAAAAACAATGATGCTGTTGAGGAAATTGACACAATACCTTTTAAAGACGTGCTGACATCACCGATATGGAAATTTAAGTTTGGCCTAGAAAACTATTTATCTCCAGAATCATTATTACAAAAATACGTTAAGCCAGAAATTCCTAAAGAACCTGATGAGCTTCAGTATTTGGGTCATGGGTGAAAATGAAAAATTTGTATTTTAGTGCTTTTTAAAAATAAAGAAATTTCAAATACATATTACCCAGATGTAATGGCTTTCTCTTCTCAATGCCAATTGACTGGGAAAGTATATATCTACATTTGAATACACGATTTAGGAAAAATTTATAATGAATAACTTATTTAAAAATCTGAGCTTTGCTGTATTGGCATTTATATCTGTACTGACTTTACAAGGCTGCAGTTCAAGTCTTGATCCTGATACGTTTTCAGTAGAGTTAAATGAAGCGGGTTTGTACTCGTGGAGTACTCCAGTGATTTCCATTCGTTCTAATACAGCTGAACCGATAGAGGTGACGAATGTCATAGTCAATAACGGACAGTGCAGCTTTATCGGTCATGATCGAAGATTTAACTTTCCATTGCATTTTCAGATGGGGCAACTTGCTAGATTAAGAATCACTAAATGCAGTTTTGCCAATGTGGTACAGGTAGATATTGAAACCACTGAAGGAACTGTAAGTTATAGCTTTAACTAGCCGATCTCATTGGTTAAGACAGCAAAATCAACGAATCAAAAAGCCGAGTCCATGAAGGACTCGGCTTTTTTTATGTCTAAACTTTAAGGAAATAAAGATGAATTTAATTATTTGTCCTGCATGTGGCGGTGACCAAATTGAAAGGGTCGGCCCTCAACTTTCTACATCCATTGAATTTCAGCAGCCAAGATCTTTAAAGCCGCCTATTCAAAATCTGATTCAGAACGTTGTGAATTATGCCGCGATGGGTGCATCTAGCGCTCGACTGATTAAGGGGCAGCGTACGATGATTTATGTATTTGGGGCTTTAATCGGTGGGGCAGTTGGCTGTGCAGCCTGCATCTTGAAACACATCCACGAGCAGCATTCCGAAACCCTGATGAAAGATGAATCTCAGCCGCAAGTACATCACCATTGTTTGGAGTGCGGACACTACTTTAACTAGATTTGATGGAATTTAGACGGTAGTTGTTTTTAATCCCCCTAATTTGAATAGTCAGCAAAAATTAAAAGGAAATAAGTATATGGCACATTTAATTGAAAAAATGGCTTATGTCGGAGAAACCCCTTGGCACGGTCTTGGCAATCAACTGTCGCAAAATCAGCCGATTGAAGTCTGGGCGAAACAGGCAGGCATGGATTGGCGTATTGAATCATCCAATGTCAGCTACATGGCGCAAAACGAACGCGGGCAAAGCATCATCATGCCTTTCGAGGAACAGCGTGTACTTTACCGCTCGGACACCCATGCACCTCTATCTGTGGTCAGTCAGCGCTATCAGGAAGTCCAGCCTGCTGAGATATTAGAGTTCTACCGTGATTTAACTGAACAATCAGGTTTTGAGCTAGAAACAGCTGGGGTACTCAAAGGCGGAAAAAAATTCTGGGCTTTGGCTAAAACCGGACAGACAGCAGCACTCAAAAGTAAAGATGTCAGTAATGGCTATATCTTATTGGCTACGGGCTGTGATGGAACATTAGCGACAACTGCACAGTTCACTTCAATCCGTGTGGTGTGCAATAACACCTTAGCGATTGCTCTCAAAGGACAGAACAGCAGTGCAGGTGTGGTCAAAGTCCCGCACAGCACTCGCTTTGATGCCCAAAAGATTAAACAGCAGTTGGGAATTTCTGTCCGGGCATGGGATGAACATATGTATGAAATGAAACAGCTCAGTCAGCGTAAAGTCACTCAAAGCGAAGCAGTAGCTTATTTTGATGCCGTGTTTAACAATAGCAGCTTGAGTCCAACGGAACAGGATGAAGGCATTATTCAGTTCTACAGAAATGTCGCTACCCAAGCTAATTCAGCCCCTAAAGCTGAAAACAAGACCGAGCCGAATGGCCGTGCCATGTCTAAAGTCATGACTATGTTTAATGGGCATGGACGTGGGGCAGAACTGAGTTCAGCTAAAGATACCGCTTATGGCTTACTTTGCAGTATCACCGAGTTTGCCGATCATGAACGCCGGGCTATGAGTCAAGATCACCGACTCGATTCAGCATGGTTTGGCGCAGGTGCTGGGTTGAAGCAACGTGGACTCGAACAAGCGCTGCGTATGCTTGCTTAAGCCCAATAGTTCTTTTTTATAAATTAGCCTAAGTATTACAGAACAAGGCCAAATATTTTCTTCACTTATGAATCAAATACCAAGCTCTTAAAGCCGTGTCTTTAGGCACGGCTTTTTTATGCCCAAAATTTAAATTAGAGGAATTAACAATGAATCATTTATCAAATCTACCTGCAGCATCTGCACAGCCTAAAGTATTCCGTGCTCCTAAAAATTTTACCGCAAAACGTTTTATGGCGACTAAAAATATGACTCAGGCCGAATGGCTGGAAGTGCGAAGGCAAGGCATCGGCAGCAGTGACTGTGCAGCAGCCTGTGGGCTCAACCCTTATATGTCGATGCTGGAACTCTGGATGATCAAGACTGGACGGATCAAGCAATCGATTGAAGATGAAAGCGAAGGCCATGCTCCGCTATATTGGGGCAAGCGTTTGGAACCCTTAGTGGCTGAATACTACAGCATGCATACCAACTATAAAGTCCGTCGGGTGAATGCTGTGCTGCAGCATCCTGATCCAGACAAGCATTTCATGTTAGCAAACTTGGATTACTCTGTAGTGGGTGACGCAGATGTGCAGATTTTGGAATGTAAAACAGCAGGGGAATATGGCGCTAAGCTTTGGCGGGATGGTGTGCCTCTATATGTACTGTGTCAGGTACAGCATCAACTGGCTGTGACGGGGAAGAAGGCAGCACATATCTGTGTGCTGATTTGCGGACATGAAACCCGTATATTTAAAGTGATCCGTTCAGAATCGGTGATTCAGCATATCGTGAATGCAGAGCGTTACTTCTGGGAGTGCGTGGAAAAGGATACACCGCCTGATGCAGATGCTAGTGAATCGGCCGCTAAAGCTTTGCAATTACTGTATCCAGAGCATGTACCGCTAAGTACGACCGATCTCTCGTTAGATGATCAAGCCAACCAACAGTTTGAGCAGCTGATTCAAGCACGCAATCAAATTGAAAAGCACCAAGAGCAATTCGATCTGCTGAAGCACCAGCTGCAGGCCAAGATGCAGGAGGCTGAGCGCGCAACCTTTAAAGCTGGTTCGGTGACATGGAAAAAGGCCAAAGACTCGATTAGCCTGGACAGCAAAGCACTACTAAAACAGTACCCTGAATATCTGAGCCAATTTCCGCAAAGTAAATCTGGTTCAAGACGCTTCAATATTTATCCAGATGGTGAATGAGATGAAATCAATCTTTTGCTATTCGCAAGCAAATCAATTTAAGGACATAACGATCCCATGCCAAACAGCATGGGATTTTTTATGCCGATTTCATTGTTAAAAAGAGGAATATCATGATTAAAGGCTTAGCAATCACACCGCCTATTTTAGGGCGAATCAGCATTGGCCGAATGGTGGAAAAGAATGGCAAGCGTCTGCCTGAAAAGGATGACCAATTCACCATTACCAGTCAAATCCAAAGTAAAGATAGTGGTTGGATCAAACATCCGTTAGATGAACAGCTGCGGGCTAAAGCATCCAATCAAAAACTCCGCTCAATACCTGTACGGATGATCTTCAATGATCCTGAGCTGAATCTGCGTGCAGAGTACAGCTTATTTGATCGTCAAACAGGACGACCCGTTTGTGTGGGTAATGGTGAAACCTGCCAGCGCTTGACTAGTCAAGGTGTAGAGCAGCATCTTTGTCCATCCCCTGATTTATGTTCAATGGCTCAAGGTGGACACTGCAAGCCTTACGGTCGACTACATGTCAATTTAGATGAGTCGGATGAGCTTGGTACTTTTATATTTAGAACCACTGGTTTTAACAGTATAAGGACCTTGGCTGCACGTCTGAGCTACTACCATGCAGCATCGAATGGATTACTTTCATGTTTACCGCTGCAACTCACCCTTCGGGGTAAATCTACAACCCAAAGTTACCGCCAGCCTGTGTATTACGTGGATTTAACTTTACGTGAGGGAGTTGATTTAAAGTCAGCAATACAGACTGCTAAAGAAATTGATCAACAGAGTAAATCTAGTGGTTTTAATCAGGAAGCTTTAGATCATAAGGCGAGGCAGGGTTATGCAAATGCAGTTTTTGAAATGGATTCAGGTGATGGGTTAGACGTTATTGAAGAGTTTTATCCATCTGATGAAGGCAGCGAAGATGCTCAACAAAAGAAAATCACAAGCTTGAATTTACAGAATGAGTTACAGCGCTCTGTTCAAACTTTGAATTGAATGATTGTTGAGTTTTAAGGAGATTAAATTTTTATGGAGCTGCGTATCATTTGAGCGAATAACCGCTCGCATGAATGATTAGGAGTAAACTCATGAATGCGTTTGTTGGTCAAACTTTTCAAATGAATCAACTCATCAGTATTAAGCAAGTTGTAGAAATTGTGGGTGTTGCACGTTCTACAATCTATGAAATGATGGATGAAAACTCACCGTATTATGATCCGACATTTCCAAAGAAAGTTAAAATTACCCAAAACCGTATTGGCTGGTCAGCTTATGAGATCCATAAGTGGATTGAAAATAAGTTGGCGAGTCGAGAATAAGGGATGCTTTGCTCCCTTATTTTTTTATTTTTTTGTAGACTAAGATTAGTTTTAGCCTAAGTACTAAGAATGAAAACAATAGATTATTACAATCAACATGCGGATGAGTTTGCACAAGCATCGTTAAACGTTGATATGGAAAGATAGACTACATCCGTAAGAACAGTAGTAATGCACCGATTTTGAATCAGTTACCTAACCTTGAACAATTCATGTTTGAGCCAAGTCGTAACCAATTAAATGCAGTGGCAAATATCTTAGTTGAGTTACAAGATTGCAAATGTTTCTACTGCAATAAATCGATGCGGAAAGGTCGTTATGCCGTCGATCATTTTATCCCTTGGTCAATGTATTCATCGGATACAGGGCATAATTTTGTGCTTGCGGACTCAAGTTGCAATTCTAAGAAAAGTAATTTACTGGCATCAGATGAGTTTTTGCATAAATGGCAGTAGCGCAATGAAGAACACGATTTGATTATTGTGGATCGGATCTCAGTGCTTGGTTTTCTGACAGATAAGGAGCGGTCGCATAAAGTGGCGGAGTGGGCTTATGCACAGGGAAAAGAAAATAATTACTTGATGTGGTTTTGGGGATCAATTGATTGAAGTTAATATGCAAGTCGATAATCATAAGGTGTAACCCCTTACTCCTATCAGTGGATATATTTAATGGTCTTTATTGGAATCAGATTTAATATTTATCAACCAGTGCAAAGTTGTAGCAACTGAATTATAAATATTGAAAATAAATGAGCTAAGTTCGCAAAATAGAAAAGTAGTACCAGCTACTAAGAATGTAAGAACTAAATAGTTAGTGTATTTATAGATGTCCCTTAGGGTATCTATTTTAAAAGTATCGCTTCCTAAACTTAAATTTAGGTCTTTAAAAAAATATATAATAAACAATAAGAAGCTGAATATTATAAAATAAATGAATACTCTAATAAATGTAAAATGAACTTTCTTAAAAAAAATTAGCTTAGATTTGTTATCAGTGTATTCAATCATTTTTTTTTGTAAATCTAAGGGAGTTATTGTACAAAATATTGTATATCCAGCTACTAAAAAACCTAATGTTGCAAATAATGATGAAAACAAGAAAGAAACCAACTCGTTAATTTTAGTGTAACTTGTTTCAATGCTTACATTATTAATTATAAGGATGAAGAAAAAGAATAGGCCGAGTAGGATTGGGAAAAACTTATTAAAATTTGACAAAGGTATAGCTTTGGATTTTTTATAGATCTCACGAATATTTTTTTCTTCCAATAATCCGTTCATCATTCGGTCTCATTCTGATGGATTGTCATAACCTTATTTGTATCAATAGTATTTAGAATTTCTTGGGTTTCCGCATCTGTTTGTTTGACTTTAATTTCTTTGGACTGAATAAGTTTTGTAAAGGCTGAAAACATATGTACAACGGTAGCAAAAATATTATTTTGAACGACATCAATAGTTGTTTGAATTTTAACATCTTCATTGTCAATTTTTAATTTTTTTCCAGTGGCGTCAGTACCAAGAAGTATAATATTTTGGTTGCCTTGTATAGTTGCTTTATTAGCTTCTTTCGCAATAACTTTTTGGTTTAAACCTTTGTTATTAGTAATTTCAAATTTTCCTTGACCTCCAGCTTCATCTGAAGTTTCTTGCATTTGACGGAACATATCCTCTCCATCAATTTCAGAATTACGATCATTGAGAATAAATGTAACTTTTTTCAACTTATTGAATAAGTATATATTCTCATTTAAAGTTTTTTGGTTGGTCAGCGGAGTCAGTGTCAGCTCAACAATTGGGAATTCTTTTAAAAAGGGATTTCTTTCTTCTTTCGGTAAACTATCTTTATAATTAATTTGTTCATTTCTTAAAAAATATGACAATGTACTTCTAAAATTTTCTGGAGTTGGAGCATATTTCGTTTCAGCAGCATAAAGTAATCTATGGTTGTTTAAAATTAAAGCAAAAATCGCAGAAGGTGCCGAATCAAGTTTTTTCTTATCTTTTACTAACTTTCCAGCTGCATCACGATACTGCTCACGTTCAAGTTTGGTCTGTTTAACAAATCGGCCAACTAAAGCAAGAGTATTCTTCTCCCCTAGGATATCGTCACCTAGATTCACCAATGAAACTTCATCAAAATAGAAATTACTTTTGCCAGCTTTTCGATTTTTGTTTTTGAAAAATGAAGGCTCCACAACTTCTTTATATAAGTCTAATAAATTGTGATCCCCAAATTTACATACTAAATTTGCTATTTCTAAGTTTTTTTCTAAAGTTGCCATATTGTGAGTATCATTCAAGTTAAATGCATGAAAATATTATATTAAATTTAATAGACTTCTTTCATAATTCATTTTTTGCTCAGCTCTAAATTATAGATTCCCGCAATTAAATTGAATCTTAAGCCCAGTCTTTTTCCTCGATTACGATATCGCTCGGCAAGGATTTTGAAAGTTTTTA
>NZ_VOZE01000009.1:0-111734 GCF_013419925.1 Acinetobacter sp. YH12045
AAACTTTCAAAATCCTTGCCGAGCGATATCGTAATCGAGGAAAAAGACTGGGCTTAAGATTCAATTTAATTGCGGGAATCTATAATTTAGAGCTGAGCAAAAAATGAATTATGAAAGAAGTCTATTATTCCACGGGGTTTCTTTTCCACGCTGTAAAGTATTTTTCTAGTCCAATCAAGAAATAGTTAAAGGATAAGCCTACGAGGGTAATGACTAATATGCCTACAAACATTTGTGGAATTTCAAAGCTAAATTGCGAATAAATAATCAGATATCCTAGACCTGCTTTGGCACCAAACATTTCTACTGCAACTAAGGCCAAAATAGAAATTGCCCCTGCCAGACGGATACCGACAAAAATCGTCGGAACCGACGCAGGCAGAATCACTTTTCGGAACAATTGATAGGGTTTTAGGCCCATGGTTCGTGCCGATTTAATCAGTAAAGGATCGACCGTTTGTACGCCTGTAATGGTGTTCAATAAAATCGGCCATGTGCACGCGTAGACCAACAGACTGATTTTTGAGGTTTCACCAATGCCTAAAAATAAGATAAACAGCGGCATCAACGCCAATGCTGTGGTATTTCGAAACAGTTCTAACAATGGATTTAAAGTTTCAGCCACGAGCTTGTACCAACCAATGATGAGACCCAAAGGAATTGCGATCGCTAGGGCCAAAATGAAACCAATAATGGAACGCTTTATACTGGCCAAGAAATGGATGCCTAATTGCCCGCTTTGATATAGCTGCCATGTAGTTTCCAACACCACAGATAACGGCGGTAAAAAAGCCGGATTGACCACACCACTCCGCGGCAGAATCTCCCACAGCAAGAAAAAAGCCACAATGGCAATGGTGCGTTTAAAGACCGTGTTTAACCAAGTGAATTGTAGTCTGGGTTTAATGTCGTTATAGGTTTGCGTATAACTGATGGCTTGTTTAGTCGATGACATAAATAAATCCTCTGAATATTTTAGTTATGTGCAAGCTGTTTATGTTTTTCGAGGGCTTGCGCTTTAATCACTTCTTCACTGAGCAATGACCAAATTTTATGGCGAATTCGGCCATATTCAGGCAATGAACGGACATCTTCACTGGAGCTGCGCAGGCTTTGCGGAATTTCAATCACTTCCTTAATTCGCCCCGGTCTTGAGGTCATAATCGCCACACGCTGGCTCAGATAAATTGCTTCATCAATACTGTGAGTAATAAAAACAATGGTTTTTTTCGAACTTTTCCAGATATTGATCAGCTCAGCTTGTAAGGTTTCTCGGGTTTGCGCATCTAGGGCAGCAAAGGGCTCATCCATTAATAAAATTTCTGGTTCATAAGCCAAACTTCGGGCAATCGCAACCCGCTGTTTCATCCCGCCGGAAAGCTCATTCGGATAATGCTTTTCAAAGCCACTTAAGCCCACAAGCTGCAAATAGTATTCGGCTTTTTCGCGGCGTTCTTTCTTTGCTACGCCTTTGGCTTCTAGACCAAATTCAATATTTTCCAGTGCGGTTAACCATGGATAGAGCGCATATTGCTGAAACACAATGCCACGGTCTAAACCCGGTTGAGTAATCTGCTTACCACTCAGTAAAATCTGCCCTGTAGACGGTTTGGTTAAACCCGCAATTAAGTCTAATAATGTAGATTTTCCACAGCCACTTGGCCCCACGATTGAAACAAATTCACCCGGCTGAATATCCAAAGTGACATTTTCTACAGCAACAAATTCAGGCTTATAGTTTTTACTGCCGACATGGTTCTGTGCAGGAAAAACCTTCCGCACGTGATCTAAATGTAATGCACTGGTCATTGTTATGTTCCTTTTGATTTTTGGTCTTTCGCATAGGGATTAAATTCATTGCTATAGATGCGACTGACCTCAATTTGATTCGGTTTTAATTTGTGTTCTTTTTCTAAGGCACTCACCCATGGGGCAAAATCCTGATCTTTTTGCACGCCACCGACTTCGTGAACACCTGTACCTGTGTAATATGGAATCAGTGTTGTATTTTCATTGCGTTGGCGTTTTTCGATAATACTTTCCATACGAGCAATGATTTGCTCTTTCGGCGTGTTGTGTAACCATTCCTGTGCTTTAGCTACGCCACTGACAAAAGTACGAGCCAACTCGGGATGTTCTTGAATAAACTCTCCTCGCATCGAAAAACTCCCTGCGGTAAAGGGGCCGTATAAATCAATATCTTTAAAGATGCTGCGTACACCACCATTTTTTAAGGCACGTTTTTCCAAAATGCCAGAGAACACTGCAATATCAATTTGCCCATTCCTTAAGGCTTGTTCTGAGCTCACCGGTGGCAACATAATCAGCTCAACTTGACGGATTTCATCCTCAGTTAAGCCATGACGGGCCAAATAATCTTTCACCACAAAGTCATAATGCGCCCCGTAGGCATTCACTGCGACTTTCTTGCCAATAAAGTCTCGTGGGCTACGAATAGAACTATTTTCTAGCACATAAAAACCCACTTTTTGTTCAGCATCACTGCCATAAGAAGCCACTAGGGGAACGACATCTAGACCCGCAGCGATGACCTTCACCACAGCACCATTAAAGGCGCCAGCAAAATCAACATCACCGGCCACCAAAGTGAGTAAATCTTGTGGCCCACCTTGTACCGTGCCGACATAACTGAGTTTAACGTCGCCTAAATAGCCCAAGTCTTGTGCCAATTCAGGTAAGGACACCAGTCCCGGATAGCTTTGATAGCGTAGTTCTTTTAAAGCCACTTGCTGAGGTTCATCCACTCGCTGCGTGCTGCAACCAACCAAGGCTGTGCCACCGACCAATGCTGCAAGGAACATATTGCGCCAGAGTTGAGGAATGTTATGGATTGTCATTTTTTTCATTCTTATGTTCTCCTATCCAACCTGCTGCCAAGCTAAAACTTTACGCTCAACCCAAGTCAGTACCGTATTGAGCAACACGCCCACAATGCCTATCAGCAACATGCCAAAAATAATCAGTTCGACATCAAAAGCCTGACGCCCTTGAATCACGATATTGCCCAGACCATTGCCATAGTTCGCCAATAAAAATTCAGAGCCGATGGTGGCAAGCCATGCGAAAATCAGCCCAAGTTGTAAACCGACAAAAATCTGCGCCGAAGCACCGGGTAATATCAATTTACGAAACGCGTATGTCTTGGGAAATTGGTAGACTTCGGCCACTTCACGATATTTATGCGAAATACTGCTCACACCTTCAAAGGTGTGTAGCGCCACGGGATAAAACACCGATAAGGTAATAAACAGCACTTTGGCGCCATGTCCCGCACCTAAAAAGGTCGAAATTAGTGGCAACCATGCAAACAGCGAAATTTGACGCAATACATGAAAGCTCGGTGCAAATAACCAATTCGAAAGGCGTGAACTCGCGATTAAGATGCCAAATAACACACCTGCTATCGCACCTATGCCATAGCCGATAAAATTTCGCGCCAAACTTTCGCCAAAGCCTGTCAAAAAGCTCGGTTGTTGGAGCACGGTTACTGCTTTTTGCAGCACGAGCCATGGACTAGGAATCAACTTTGGATCAACCCAATTTTGCTGTGAGGCTACTGCCCACAGTGCGATAAATGCCACAGGTAGAACGAGTGCTTTTGCTGCTTTAACTAAGACTTGGCGCGCTGCCCCGTGTAATGAAAGAATGCTCATGAGTTCCCTCCTACTCGGGTTGCGTGAAAGCGCGCAGTTTTTTCTAACCAAGCCAGCAAGGTATCTAAGACATAGCCCGTAATACCAATCAGAATGATCGCCATGAAGATCAAGTCCATCTGCATTAGCTGACGTCCCCACACCATGAGATAACCAATTCCTTCACTACTTGCTAATAACTCGACAAAAACCAATGCCAACCACGCCTGCATAATGCCTTGACGTAAACCACTGATCACACTGGGTAGTGCAGCTGGGAAAATCACTTCTTTGAGTTTCTGCCAATTGCTGTATTGGTAAACCTCTGCCACTTCCATCAAACTATTCGGCACATGAGTAATGCCCTTATAGGTTGCAATCAACAGCGGCGGTAACACAGCCAATGAAATAGCGGCAATCTTCAAAGCCTCATCGATGCCTAAGAAAATCATCAATAATGGAATCCAGCCAACTATGGGAAATTGCGCAACAAGATTCACCGTCGGAAAAATAAAGTCCCGACTACGCTTTGCTAATCCCAACACAGTACCAAGCAAAATCCCGACACTGGCACCAAGCAAGACACTCCATAAAATACGTTTGGCACTGATGGCAAAATGAAAACTCAATTCACCGCTTTGCCATAATTCGACTGTGCTTTGCCACACCAGACTCGGTGCAGATAAAATCTGCTCAGGCAACCACTGTTTAAGTGTTGCCACATACCATAGACCGAACAACAAAACTGGCATCAGGAGTCTACACGCCACTTGCAAAGTTAGTTTTAAATAGGTCTTAAAAAAATCCAACGCACTTCGGTCACTTTGCAAGGGAACCGAATGTGCAGATACATCCGTAAGGCTCATAATTCTTGTCCTTTTACGCTCTGTTCTGAGACATCAGGTTTTAAAAATTGAATAAATTCCTGATCTTTGCTGATCAAAATAATCAGACCAATAAACACCAGCCCGATCGGTAAAAATAAATTTTGTAGTCCAACCTGTGCGCCAAATACGGCGCCTATCAAGCCCCCCAACAGTCCACCCGAAGGTCCGACGAGGGCTAAAATTGGAGAAATCTTTGCCATCGCGGTTTGCTCACCGACTCGGGCGAAAGACATAAAATTGGCGATATGCAACATACCGAGTCCAAGTCCAAACATGACCGAAGCAGGCCACATCAACAGCGTGATTTTGGTTAAGGCTAAAATCAGTAATGCCGTTGCCATCAGGCTTAGGCCAATCAAATAAAACTTTTGATAACCCATCAGCTCAGCCAAACCGCCCATGCTAAATAGCGATCCCACAAAGACGATGCCTTGTACGGTCAGCAGCATCACCGCCATTGGTTCTGAAAGTGCAAAACTTTGGATAGCAATCACCACAATGAAAAAGCCAAAGTAGTTATTTGCCACGCTGCTCAAAAATTCCAATATGCAGACAATCCGCAGTGAGGCATGGGTTTTGATGAGTGCCAAAGGCGCCACAATATCCCGCCAGTGAAAATGCGGGCGATTCGTCGCTTGCGGAGTGCTACGTTGAAAGCACCACGGAGCCAACAGCAAGGTGCCTAAAAAAAGCAAAGACACCACATAAAAACTTCCGCCATAGCCGAAATGCTCGATCAACAACACGCTCAGCGCAGGTGCAATCAGGAAATAGCCCATCATGTGCGAACCGCGAAACCAACCCGCACGGGCTGGACCTAAACGCTTTAAATTGCTCAGAAAAACGGTATTGATCGAAACAAAGCGCATGGGTAAGACAAAACTTACTAAGGCTGTGACTGCAAAGAGATACCATGCACCGGCTTTGAGTGGCGTTAAGCTATAGACCACAGCGCCCAACACACTGCCGATGCAAAATATTTTCAAAGACCCAAAGCGCTGTACCAACACGCCAATCGGCAATGCCATGATCAAAATGCCAAAATTTTGCGCTGCAGAAATTAACCCCAATTGCAATTCGGTGGCTTCTAAATGCACGGCATACAAGGAAATTAATACCCGTGCGACACCCACACCCAGTCCAGCCAAAATCGTGAGCAGCACAAAACTGCTCATAAATTTGGTGGTTAATGGACTGGCAATTACATTGCTTTCAATCGGACGACTCATGGCTGCGACTTACTTCGGTTGACCTTGAGCATTAAATTGGCGCCAGTAACCCTCTAACTTCAGCTCTTTCAAGGCATTATTTAGATACTTCGGTTCATACCATGTTTTGGTATCCACATCACGACGGATTAAGCGTGCGTCTTTGGCAATTTTTAAAGCACTGTCAATTTGTGAACGGTGGAATTCATCGAGTAGTGGTGTAGTACGGTCTTTTAAATTCCAGCCATCCCACGTTTTTTGATAATCCACCAACGGAATGCCACTTTGTGCCCAAAGTTTATATTGCGCGCTACGATTGGCTTCTTGAGAACTCCACTGCGCCTGTTTAATCAGTGTCGTGACGACACGTTGCACCACCTCTGGATATTGTTTTTCAAAGCTTTCTGTCACCCAGAAGTGCGCAATCGGTGATACTTTAGGATCTTTAATTTCTAGTAATGTTTTCGCCACACCACGCGCTTGCAAACTAAACGGTGAAGTAATCGTGGCATCAATATCACCTGTCGCTAACGCAGTACGCGCCGAATAGGCATCTTGCGAAATCACTCGTAAATCGCGCTCAGTTAAATTGTATTTTGCTAACACACGGTTAAAAACGATCTGACCATTGGTCCCTTTGAAGACAGAGAATTTTTTGCCTTTTAGATCTGCAAAGGATTTGGCATTAGAGCCGGCAGGCACCACCACATAAGTTGGGCCAAAACGTCCTGTCGAGAACAACACTTTGGTTTTTAATCCCGTCGAACGTCCAACCAATGAGGGCAAATCGCCATGCAATGCAAAGTCAACTTTGCCATTGGCTAAAGCTTCATTGGTTGCAGGTCCAGCCCCGGGGAAGAACAGCCAATTCACCTTAATGCCATCTTTTTTAAATTCTTGTTCAAGCACACCTCGTAAATGTGCTGTAGCTACAAAACTACCGCCCACTTTGGGTTTACCCCCCTCACCCGCGCCTGATACAGAAATACGAATTTCTTTGGGATTGGCAGCATGCAATTGAACACTTAAACCAAGTGCTGAAAGTGCCAAGAATGTAGCTGCGATTTTTTTAGAGATAATTTTCATTTTAAATGTTCCTTAATAGTTTAAATATTTGAATTAAAAGGTGTACTGAACCTGAGCTTGCAGCTCATTGGTGTCTTTTTGATTTGCCGTTTCGACATCAAACAGGTAGTGATTCAGCTGTAATTGGAATTTTGTGGTTTGCGCAAAAAATAGGTTTAAGCCCAAAGAGTGAATGTCATATTCACCAATACGACCGCTCGCGGTATCGAGATAGCTTGCGTTGTTTTTATTCGGGTTATAGCGGTCAAAACGGTAATAACCTTGGACTGACTTCGGCCAGAAATCATCAAATTTGGCGTTGGATTTAATACTGTTGTAGAACTGATCGCCCAAGGTGTAGAAGGCGGTAAATGTATGCCCTCCCGCTTTGGCTTCTTTGATTTCTTGGGCTACGGTGTCGACATAATCGGTCTTGCCTTGCAGATATTCATAGGTCACGCCAAATGGGGCGTGGTTATAATAAATATCGAATCCCAAACGATCGCGTTTCGCTGCATTATCACTGATTCCGCCGGCTGAAATTTTCGATTCGCCTTTGATATAAGAGGCCCCAAACTTCAACTCACGGAAAATGCTGGCGTAGTCCACTGGCAAGGTGAAAGCCACACGACCGATATAATCTTTGCCATTGTTGTCATCTGCCTTATTACTGGCGTTCCCATTGGTCAACCCTAAGGCATACTCAAATAGCGGCGCACGGTAGTTCGATGCAAAGTCGACAAAAGGTTTGGCATCTCCACGGACGATAAATCCATTTTGACGGTTAAACAGACCTAAAAAGGTCGAAGCTGCAGCAGTACTAATGGTTGGACGCAAATCTTCAGGAGACTGCACATCTAGACCAAAGGGCAATAACTGCTGACCGAGTGTAAAGTTCAGTTTGGCTGTTTCGGGGCCCGCATTGGTGGCAAAAGCGTTATAGCGAACAAAGGCATCTAGTAAGTTAAAGTTACTGTTATTGGTGCCATCATTGCGTTTGCCATAACCAAAGGACAATTGATAATCGAGGTTTTTGCCTTCGTTATAATCCCGGAATAAATTCCCGCGTACACCGATCAGTGCAGTCCCAATATCAAATGTCGATTTGGTTGCACCCAACACACCCGTTTCATCGAGCGCACTGGCACGTAGTTGAACTGTGCCATACAGGGTTGTATCACGAGTCGATTTTGTAGTTTGACGTTCATATTGACGTGACTGATCGTACTTATAGTTTTCAATATCTGCACGTAAGCCGTCGATATCTTCGGATGTTGCTGTGGTCACTTCTGAAACCTGCGTTTCACCTTCAACATCAGCGGCGTTGGTCGTATCGTCTGTCGTCACAGCGGCCGTTTCGACGACTTGGCTTTTCGTCGCACCAGATTCCACGGCATTTAAGCGTTTTTGCAAACTCTCAATTTGTTGTTTTAAGCTGCTCAGTTCTTGCTGAAGTGCTTCATCCGATGCAAAACTCAGCTGACTGGTTGCGGATAAAATCAGTCCGACCGCAACGGTTAATGTGGTTTTTTTCATGATTTGGTTTCACTAACATTTTTCCCAAAGCGCAAAATCCCCCAACCCCATGCAAGGTGCATGAAGTGAATGTACTGCGTGGGTTTTTTAAAAATTAATCTGAGTGGTCATAGGTTTTATTCAACTTATGCACGACCGAAACTCGAAGACAGCTTTTAGAATTTAAGCGCGCATCATCGCGAGTGTCATAGCACAACAACATGCCTGTTGTAGGACACGAAAAGCAGAAAGATATCGATGCGTAAAAGTACTCATAAATGTTCCATACAGTGGTGAGTTTTGTTCACTCTAATATGGCAATAACTGTGCCAACATTTTAAGTATTTATTTTTTAAAGTTTTATTATTTAAATCTGATAAATTCTGTTGGTTTTAACGCCAAAAAACTGTTGGTTATTCAACAGTTGCTTATTTCAAATCATCAGTTATTTCCATTTTTATATCTCATTTTATGAAATAAGAAATACGCTTTGGGCTTTTAATAACTGATGTTACGCCTGTAAAAGTAATTTCGGATTTTTAAAATGATTTTTAAATCTATTCGATGGAGTCTTACATCTAGGGATTGAATAACGGGATTAGCCTTCGGCTGGAGGTACTCTTACGAAACGTTGTTTCTCATTCGACAAAATGAGAAGCGTGCTTCGCAAGGAAACCATCTTGCGGTGCAATACACCTCACCGACAAAACTCGTTCAATACCATCAAATGATTCAAAGGATCGCAAAAACATTTTTGATTAAAAGTCGTCTTGTCTCAAACAATTGCGGATGACACTACCGCGTATCGTTCTTTTATTTGGATCAAATTGCGCTTCTGATATTACTAGAGCATAAAAAAACCCACTGACGTGGGCTCTTTTCAATCGATTGTATTTACCGCTTATTGACCAAATTTAGTCGCCATCGCTGTTAATTTTTGATAACCCGTCGGTAGCAAACGTTGAATTAAATCAATCGCTTTTGCATCATTACCAATCAATAAACGGCGCTTATCTTTTTGTACTGCTTCAATGATTTGACGAGCCGCTTCTTCAGGTGGACAACGCAAGAATTTATTAAAGGACTGTGCCGATTTTTGCGGGTTCATGCCTAAACTTTTCAAGCTGTCATTCATTTTTGCGGCATTGGCAATATTGGTACGAATCCCGCCCGGATGAACACATAGCGCACTCACGCCACAGTTTTCAATATCCAATTCTTGGCGTAAAGATTCGGTAAAGCCACGTACTGCAAATTTAGTGGCATTATATGCCGACTGTGTTGGCTGTGCCGTTAAGCCAAACAAGCTGGAAATATTGATGATATGACCTTCACCACTTTGCTTGATATACGGTAAAAATTCTTTGGTGCCATAAACCACACCCCAGAAGTTAATATTGACAATCCACTCCAGCTCTTCGTAGCTTGCGCCTTCAACGGTCGTGCCCAATGCCACACCCGCATTGTTAAAAATCATATTCACCGAACCATGATCTTTAACAGTCTGTGCTGCCCATGCTTTCATTGCCGCAAGGTCTGACACATCGAGTTTTTGCGTGGTTACACGTACATTGCTGGCTTTCACCAAGTCAACGGTTGCCGCAAGCCCCTGTTCATTCACATCACTTAAAGACAGATGACAGCCTTGTTTCGCCAAAAGCACAGCCAATTGCTGACCAATACCTGAACCTGCACCTGTAATGGCAGCCACTTTATTTTTGAAGTTTTTCATTGTGATTCCTTATTCCTTTATGCTGCCGCTTGGCTTTATCACAGCGTGATCTCATTTGCCAATGTGTGCAGTTCGTCGACTTAATATAGTTTTGACAATACATATTGTCAATGTCATCTTAGGACGTGCTAAGCTGTTGAAATCGCCAATGCTTAAACATAGGTTTAAACTGAAATTATTGCTAAAATAAGACAAAATTCTGCTTTAGTTCAGCGTATATTTTCATGACAGATGCAACAAATCACACAGAACAACAACAGGCAAAAAATGTGAAGGAACGTCAATTTAAAGGGCTTTCTCTCAGTGAACGTAAGCAAGCGCGACGTGAAAAACTGATTGAAGCCGGTATAGAAGCCTATGGGACACATGGCTTTTTTTCAGTGACTGTGAAAGATATTTGTTTGGAAGCCAAGCTGACCGAACGCTATTTTTATGAATCATTTAAGAAAAGTGAGCAACTGTTCCAGACCATCTTTTTAAAATTAATCGATGAACTGCAACAAAACGTGATGCAAGCCATCATGCAAGCATCGACCGATTCTAAAAAAATGATTGAAGCGGGTTTAACCGCCCTACTGTTAACTTTAAAAAATAATCCCCGTATGGCGCGCATCATTTACATCGATGCTATGTTGGTACAAGAGCTACATAACCAAGCCACAATTCATGAAACCATGATGCGCTTTGACCGTATGATTCATGCCTTTGTCATGCTGATGATGCCGAATATTGATCGTTCAGAACGTGAGATTTCGATGGTCGCAACCGGTCTCAATGGTTATGTCACCCAAATTGCGATTCGCTGGGTCATGAGTGGTTATAAACAGCCGATTGATGAGGTTTTATCGTCATGTAGCGTGGTCTTTTTGGCCTTGTTGGATGCATTTTCTGAAAAACCCAGTAAATAAATTCTGGGCTCAACACTGATCTTTACAATTTTTTTGAATGATTTTTTTGTGACAGCAGCATGATGCAAAGCCCATGTTGTTGAATATTTCAGGATTTAAATTGTCACAATTTCTTTCTAAACCCCAATGAAAGATCATTTTTGCAATGATACTGTCATAATTAATCTTTGTAATAAGCCTGTCATAAATATAAAACGGTCTACCGTTTACATAAAATAGGGTATTGCGCTGTGAAAGATGACTATATTTTAATCGTCGACGACGAACTCCCGATTCGGGAAATGATCCATACTTCACTGGATATGGCTGGTTTTCAATGTCAGCAAGCTGAAGATGCCAAACAAGCGCACCAAATGATTGTAGATCAGCGTCCTGCACTGGTTTTATTAGATTGGATGATGCCTGGTGGTGTGAGTGGTGTAGACCTGTGTCGTCGTTTAAAACGCGATGAAAATTTGTCAGAAATTCCAGTCATCATGCTCACTGCACGTGGTGAAGAAGACCATAAAGTCCAAGGTCTAGACGCGGGCGCAGATGACTACATGACCAAACCCTTTTCCACCCGTGAGCTGGTGTCACGGATTAAAGCGGTGCTACGTCGCTCAAATGCCTTGGGTGGTGAAAAAACCATTGATGCCAATGGCTTAATCCTCGATCCAGTCAGCCAACGTGTCAGCTTTGGCAACACCATTTTAGATATGGGACCGACTGAATATCGTCTATTGGCCTTTTTCATGACTCATCCTGAACGTGCCTATACCCGTGCTCAATTATTAGATCAGGTTTGGGGTGGAAACGTGTATATTGAGGACCGTACCATTGACGTTCATATTCGTCGTTTGCGTAAAGTTCTTGAACCTTTCCAAGCCGATCGTTATGTGCAAACTGTTCGTGGTACAGGTTACCGTTTCTCTACCCGTGCAGACGCTGTGATGGGTTAGTCATTTTAGGTCTTTAATTTTCTATGTACGAACCGTATCCCGTCCCTGAACTTGCCAGTGAACATAAAAAATTCCGTTACAGCAGTTTATGGACTTTTGCCAAGCAGGATTTGAGACTTCTGGCATTTTTCCTACTCATTGCTGCACTCATCGGCTTTGGTATCGGGTACTTATGGATCTGCATCTTAATCGCCTTTGCAGTGTTCTTTGCATTGCAAATGCGTTCGCTGTACTTGGTCAACGAATGGATTTCAAATCGTCCCTATGATGTCCCGCCAAATTTAGACGGTATTTGGGGGGCTTTGCTCTTTAATGTATACCGTGCGCAGCGTCAAGAACGCATTGTACAAGCTGAAATGGTTGGTCTGATCGACCGCGCTCAATCTTCCTTGGTGGCACTTGCTGAAGCTGTGGTATTGATTGATGAATTACACCAAATCGAATGGTGGAACCCTGCCGCAGAAAAGCTTTTGGGGATTCAACAGCTCGATCAAGGGCGCAATATTTTAAGCATTTTAAGACAGCCCAGTTTTATCGAATACTTTACCAATATCGATTTAGCCCCCGATGGTTTGAAAATGAAATCATCAGTGCTCGAAGACCATTATGTGCAAGTCAAATTGACCCGTTTTGGTCGCGAAAGTCGTTTATTGGTGGCCTATGACGTCACACGTATGCATAACCTTGAGCAGATGCGTAAAGACTTTGTCGATAATATTTCACATGAGTTACGCACACCGCTCACGGTTTTAAGTGGTTATATCGAAACCTTTACCGATCAGGAAGATTTAAATCCACGCTGGAAACGTGCATTCGATCAAATGCAATCTCAAACCCGCCGTATGAATGCTTTGGTCAATGACTTGTTATTATTATCTCGTCTGGAAAATGATAAAAAAGTCGCTAAAAATCAAATCATTGAAATGCCAAGTTTAATGAACCAACTGTATGACGATGCACATGCTTACAATGTGGATTATGGACATACACTGAATCTTGAAATTGATAGTCACTGTGACCTGATCGGATCAGATATGGAATTGGCGAGTGCCTTTAGTAACCTCATCACCAATGCAATTAAATACACCCCGAAAGGCGGTACTGTGACCATTGGTTGGCATGATGATGGTACGCATGGTTATTTTACCGTTGAAGATACGGGTATCGGGATTGACCCGAAACACCTACCCCGTTTAACGGAACGGTTTTACCGTGTGGACAGCGCACGTAGTCGCCAAACGGGAGGAACAGGTTTAGGTCTTGCCATCGTGAAACACGTTTTGATGCAACATCAGGCACACCTTGAAATTGAGTCCAAAGAAAACCGTGGTTCGCTGTTTAAAGTAGTCTTCCCTAAAGAACGCTTGTATCATGTGAGCTAAGCAGAATCATCCTGCCGGTCTTGCTGTGCTTCCAACTGTTGTTCTTGTTGTTTGGCACGGCGATATGCAGGACGCTGTTGCATCCGTTGTAAGAAAGCCTGAATTTGTGGATATCGCCCTTGAGTTCTGGTCATGACGGCTTCTAATGGAAACGTCATCTGAATATCCGCAAAGCTAAACGGTCCCGCAAAATATTCATTTTCCGCTAAATGGTTTTCTAAAAACTCGATATGTTCTTTTAAGCGAGGTCGTACAAAACCTTTTTTGACCCCATCACAAATGCGATTAGCTACGGGTTTGATGACCCAAGGTACATGGCGTGGCACATTGCTCATGACCAACTGCATCACCAACAACGGCATTAGAGAACCTTCGGCATAATGCATCCAAAAGCGATATTGTTGTTTTGAATGTTCCGCCTTGGCTGCAAAAAAATCATGCCGATCATACTTCTCTTGTAAATACTCCAAGATCGCTGCAGATTCTACCAAGACCAGTCCATCATCCTGCAATATGGGCGACTTCCCTAAAGGATGGATGGCTTTAAGCTCAGGAGGAGCAGACAAATTTGGCTGGCGCAGATAAAACTGAACCTGATAATCCAGTCCTAATTCCTGCATTGCCCATAAAATACGAAATGAACGAGATTTTTCTAGATGATGTAGCACCCGCATGGGTTCATCTCCTATATGAAGTCTAAAATTTTCTTATTTCTGGCATGCCATTAATATTTTGAAGTAGTTAAATCATAAAAAGTGTCAGATCACTGCTTGGATCTGTATCAAAACAAAATTTTGTACAGTACAGCAGCGACCTGCATTTAAATTAAACTAGAGTGGTTTTAATGTCTACACTGCGCAATAAAGTTTTTGTCACTGGGGTTTTTTCACAAATGGACAAGATTTTTTGCTCTAATTCTGCATCCAAGGGCGTTTGAAAATGCAGGCGTCGCTCAACCCATTCAGCTCCTTCACGGTTCGCACAAAAGTCTGCCTCGACACTAAACTCCCCCAATTGGATTTGTTTATGTGCTGCATACATGCGCAAGGTAATCATGGTGCATGAAATTAAAGAGGCGCACAGTAAATCATACGGTGCTAAACCTAAGTCCCCGCCGCCAAATGATTCGGGCTTATCGGTAATAAGTTGATGTTTTCCACTCTGAATTTCACCTGACCACGGTGCTTCTAAAGTGTTTACTGTTGCCGTTGCGACGATACCCATAATGACTCCCTAATGGTTATGCCGCACCATTTTCACGACAGGTACGGCTGTTCATTTTTATTTTTAAGTTAACGTGATGGACGCATTTTATCAGGGAAAGCCGGTGCTTCTAGTCGTGGACCATCATAGTCTGGAATAGAGCCAAAGCGTTCGTCCTGATTAATCCACTGCTCACGGGCAATATTCAATTCTTCTTGTGTGCGCCCCACAAAATTCCACCACAGCAGAATCGGTGATTCAAAAGGTTCACCCCCTAATAATAAAACACGGCCACCTGCGTGCAGATCAATTTTGACTTGGGTTAAGCCCGGCTCAAGTACCACCATATTGTCTTCATTGAGCTCGTGACCATTGACACTGGCAGTCCCTTCGAGGGCCATAAAGCCATATTCAAATTTTGGATTGAGCGGCAAGACGGTACTTTGACTTTCCGAACTACGCAGATCGACACCTAATAATTCACTATGTACTTTTACCGGCGATTTAGTCTGCAAAAATTCACCGACCAAGACCGTCAATTCAATCCCGTCTTGTGTCACCACTGGCAACTCTGGGTAATGGTCAAACTGGGGCGCCATATTGATTTTGTCATCTGGCAATGCAATCCAAAGCTGCGCAGCATGCATTTGCGTTTCAGATTCTGGAGCAACTTCAGTATGCGAAATACCATAACCTGCCGTCATGAGATTGACTTGTTTGGGCTGAATTAACTGATGTGTGCCCAAACTGTCGGTATGCATCATGGTGCCATCAATCATCCAGGTAAACGTTTGCAAACCAATATGTGGATGCGGCCCAACATCTAAGCCATCACCTTGAGGGAAATGCACTGGACCGGCATGGTCAAGGAAACACCATGCACCAATCATCCGTTTATGCCGACTCGGTAAAGCACGTTTAATCACTGTGCCTTGACCAATTTCAGCACGGCGCAGTGGAAATTCTTGAATGAACTGATTGACGTATTTTTCACAATCGTCGGAATGAGATATTTCTGTGTAATTGGTATTGGTCATATTCTTACCCTAAATTTGGCTAAGCCGATGCAAGGACTATCGGCTAGAGCTATGCATTTTTTTCCATTATATCTGCATTAACTCCATCTTCTTCAGCTGTCATTAATACGCTGAATCACAGAGATAGGACAATCGTTTTTTTGTTGCCTAATATGACATACAGATAGCAGTTATCGATGCTTCTTTAGACAAACCCAATGCAAAATTATTTGTTAAAATCACGTGAAATGTAAATCTAAGTAACACAAATTAACACTCACTTTTAACCAAACAATACCAAATAATTCACAAATCATTGAAATAACGTGTTTAATTTTAAATAAGAATAATATAGATTATTTTAGTTACATAAATTTACATACAAACCATGCTCACCTGTCGGTAATCTTGCATGATCAATGAGTATAAGAAAGAATCACGTACACTGATCCAAAATGCCTTGAAAGGAATCTTTGTTCGCGTTCCCGCTCAATTTCGTCAAGAATTTTTCCACTATCATCGTCATCAACTTTTTAAATTCTTTTTCCAAGTCAACATCGTGGCACAATTGGCCTATCTCTCTTATGCCATAGCGGATTGGTTTATGTTGCCCGATGTGGGCTTGCTCGCGATAAGCTTAAAAACGGCCTATACCTTACTGATGATGGGCATCACATGGGGCATTTATACATATAGTAAGAGCATTTTACTCTTTGACTTGATGCTTCCCCTATCGATCGTTGGTGCTTCTGCGCTGTGGTTTAGTCTACTCAATTTATCCAATAGCCCTGATGTGCCGATTTATTTATATGCATCCTTGGTTTTTATCGTGTTAGCCAATTTATGTGTGCAAATCCGCTTTAAAGCTGCTGTGCTCATTTCTCTGTGTATCAGTCTAATCTTGCTGATTGGGGTGTATTTCGCCGTTTCTGGCAATATCCATCAACTGCAACTGTTTATCTTGATCTATTCCCCTGTGTTGTTATTTAGTTTGTATATCAGTTGGAATTCAACGCAAAAATCCAGAATTGTTTTTTTACACAGTAAACTCGATCAGTTGAACCGTGAAGCGCTCAATATTATGGCGCATACCGACGTGCTGAGCGGCTTAAACAATCGCCGTCAATTTATTCAACTTGCCAATTATCATATTCATCATCAGTCCAAACCGTTACAGCCGCTTTCATTACTGATTTTTGATGTCGACAAATTTAAAAATATTAATGATCAGTTTGGGCACTATATTGGTGATCATGTTTTACAACAAATTGCCGAAACGTGCCGACATACTTTACGTAGCCAAGACATCATTGCCCGCTTCGGTGGTGAAGAATTTATTATCCTTTTACCGCAGACACACCTGCGTCAGGCTCAAGATATTGCCGAACGTCTGCGACGGGCAATAGCCGATGATTATTTAGAACTTGATACACTACAAAAACTTAAATTTACCGTTTCAATTGGTGTTGCCGAATTTGGTCAAAAAAACCGAGATTTACAAAGTGTAATTCGCATGGCCGATCAGGCACTTTACCAAGCAAAATCTGCAGGAAGAAATCAAATTTCAACTTATAAAACAGCAAGTTAATAATATATTTTGTAACATTCATCAGACGATTTTTTATCATTCATTCGAAAAATCCCTAGTTTCAGGTAGATATTTTTGTGTGTTTTTTGTTCATAATTTGTCCTAAGCCATTTATGGAGAAGGGACATGTCTGTTGATGTACGAATGAGTTCTCGGACTAATTCGTCTGCTCAGGAAGTTCGTAAAAATCATACTCATACTTTGAAACTTTCTGAGTGTGATCTTGCCAATCGTGCCGAGATTGAACAAGCTATTGCAGATCCTTTTGCACGTATTCCTACGCAGTTTAGAAACTATTTTCTACAACATCAGTATGCCCATCAGTTACCTTATTTGCGTCAAGTGAACTACATGGCGCAGATTACGTTTCTTCTTTATTTTTTTGCTGACATTTTTATTATTCCAGACATGTTCTTTTGGTCAGGCCTTTCTCGAGTTGCCCTGATTATTGTGGCTTTATTGGTTAGCTTTTATTTATTTAAATACAAAAAAGACATTCGTGTACTCGACATGATCTTACCGATCGGGACGGTCTGTAGCACCGCGATTTGGATTGGCTTATTACTGGCTTCAAATAGCCCAATGGTCTCGTCCTATATCTATGGTGCGGCGATCTTTATTTTAATTGCCAATGTCTGCGTACAAACACAATTTAAGCCTGCCTTGTATTGTTCGGGTCTCATTTCGCTATTGGTATATTTTGCGGTGAGTCAGCTTTTATCATGGCAAGAAGCGCTGATTTTTGTGGTCGTGTCTATTCCCGTTTGGATGATCAGCCTGCATATGAGCTGGAACAATACGCTCAATGCACGACGTCATTTTTTACGCACCCTGCTTGACGATTGGAATATGCATACGCTGAAAAATCTAGCGCATACAGATGAGCTCACCCAGTTATATAACCGTCGTCAGTTTGTTCAACTGGCTGAACATCGCATCCATGAATGGCCAACACCCGCAAGCACCTGCTTACTGATGTTTGATGTCGATCATTTTAAACATATTAATGATAATTACGGGCATGATGTTGGTGATCAGGTGCTGCAATGTATCGCTGAAACCACCCGCAAAGAAATGCGCCAAAAAGATGTTTTGGCTCGCTTTGGTGGCGAAGAATTTATTGTGCTTTTGTCGGAAACGCAAATACAGGATGCAATGTTGATCGCGGAACGTATTCGTTTAACGCTTCAAAATCAATCTTTGCTGAATGTCGCAAATCACCCGATCCAATTTACCGTTTCCATTGGTGTTTCACAGCTTAAATCACATAAACAAAATTTAACTGAACTGATTAAGCAAGCTGATATTGCGCTGTATCAGGCAAAAGAAAATGGCCGTAACCGTGTCGAACGCTATGACCCAAGCATGAAGCCCGAACGTAAATCGACGAAGTCTTGGCAAAGCTTTACCCATAAAGCGAAGTCCAAAGCTGAACCGAATAATGAGAGCGATCGTAGTTGGTCAATTGTTTATAAATAGAATGTTGAGATATAAAAAAAGGACGCTGAAGCGTCCTTTAAGTTTATTTAAAAACTATCTTCATCAAAACGGTCTTGATCTATTTTATAAATATGGAAACTTCTTTCAATTTGAATACCCAAGCCAAATTCAATCATGAGAGATGTAAGCTTGTCACCATCAATTAAAACAATGCCTGATTTCTTTGCTGACTCAATTGCTTCTTTACTAAAACAAGAAGTAGTAATAAATACGCCCTTTTTCGCCACTTGATCAGCCAAAGCTCCCTTAAACTGTTGAATGTCAGGGCGCCCCACCGTATTTTCCCAACGTTTAGCTTGAATATATATTTTATCTAAACCTAAACGATCTTCACTGATAATACCGTCAATGCCACCATCACTGGTTTTACCTATTGCTTGGGCTGCGTCTTGATGTGAACCGCCATAACCCATTATTACCAACAAATCGACAACTAATTGCTCAAAGAATTTGGGTGAATTACTTTTAATTTTATTTAATAGCTCATCTTTAATTGTTTGATTAAGCTCCTTTGATGATTGTTCGATTATTTCTGCAGGCGTCAAATATTCTGTTTGAATAGATGTAGCATGCTCTTCTATTAGAACTAGATTTTGAATATTTTTATTATGGTTAGAACCAATTTTATAATCAGAAAACCCTTCAAACTGCATCAAATACTGATTAGTTATATTGGATAAGCTGGACAACTCAATAGACCAACCTAACGTACTTAATTCGCAAAGACCACGTGATGGTTGTTGTATCAAACCTGCTTTAACCAAATATGTTTTCGCCCAGCCAACACGATCATAAAATACTGTTTTTGTACCACTAGATAGCCTTAAATTTAAATCAGCTTCAGATAACCCAGATCTTTCAGCTAAAATTTTTGTGGCAGAACTTAATTTTATTGCCTCTTTTTGTTCTGCTAAAAGTTTCATTAATGGAAGCATCAACTGATCGTATGTAGGCAATGACATTTAACTTGCTCTTTTTAAAATAGTATTTTTCATAATTATAAACAAAAAAAAGGACGCTGAAGCGTCCTTTTTTTATTGGATATATCTTAAATGAGATACTGCCACAGGCATCTTGCACAAAATTTAAAGCAGTGCTTTAAATCTTGTTCATGGCGTAAAACTGGCACGAAGCAGTGCTTCGTGAAACCCCAGTCTGGCGCAGGCATAGCCTTTGCCGTAATTTAGGCAAGAAACGTTGTTTCTTGAAATCCCTAAATTACTCCCACTCAATCGTAGCAGGTGGTTTAGACGATACGTCATAAACAACACGAGAAACTTCAGCAATCTCGTTCATGATACGTGTAGAAATCTTGTCTACTAAGTCGTATGGAAGATGTGCAAAACGTGCAGTCATAAAGTCCACAGTTTCTACAGCACGAAGCGCGATCACCCATGCATAACGGCGGCCATCACCCACCACACCAACCGATTTCACGGGTTGGAATACAGCAAATGCTTGTGCAGTTTTGTCATACCAGCCGCTTGCGCGAAGTTCTTGCATGAAGATGTCATCTGCTAGACGAAGGATATCTGCATATTCTTTTTTCACTTCACCAAGAATACGCACACCTAGACCTGGGCCTGGGAATGGATGACGGTAAAGCATTTCAAATGGAAGACCTAAAGTTGTACCTAAACGGCGTACTTCGTCTTTGAATAAATCACGGATTGGCTCAACCAATTCGAATGCTAAATCTTCAGGTAAACCACCCACGTTGTGGTGTGATTTAATCACGTGTGCTTTACCTTGTTTGCTTGCTGCAGATTCAATTACGTCTGGGTAAATGGTACCTTGAGCAAGGAAGTTCACACCGTCAAGCTTACGTGCTTCTTCAGCAAACACTTCAATGAATTCACGACCGATGATTTTACGTTTTTTCTCTGGATCAACTTCACCAGCAAGCGCTGTTAAGAAGCGATTTTCAGCGTCGGCACGAATCACGCGAATACCCATGTTTTTCGCAAACATGTCCATCACTTGCTCGCCTTCGTTCAAACGAAGTAAACCGTTATCTACGAATACACAAGTCAATTGGTCGCCAATCGCACGGTGTAAAAGTGCAGCTACAACAGATGAATCGACACCGCCTGAAAGACCCAAGAGAACTTTTTGATCACCAATTTGCTCACGAAGTTGTTCTACGCGAAGATCGATGATGTTTTCTGAGTTCCACAAGTTACGGCAACCACATACGCCATGTACGAAGTTAGACAATAACTCAGCACCTTTCGCAGTGTGTGTCACTTCTGGGTGGAATTGGATACCATAGAAACGACGTTTTTCATCAGAAACCATCGCCACTGGGCAGCTTGGTGTGCTGGCAGTGATTTGGAAACCTTCAGGAATTTGAGTCACTTTATCGCCATGACTCATCCATACTTTTAATTGGTCTTTGGTATCTTCAAGATCACCAATTAAAGCATCACGGACTTTAATATCAACTTCTGCATAACCGAATTCATGTACAGTACCTGGCTCAACTTTACCGCCAAGCTGCTCTGACATGGTTTGTAGACCATAGCAAATACCTAAAACAGGTACACCAAGTTCAAATACAACTTGTGGTGCGCGCGGACTACCTTCTTCATGAACACTTTCTGGACCACCTGAAAGAATGATCCCGTTTGGGTTAAATGCACGAATGTCTTCTTCAGACATATCAAATGCGTACATTTCTGAATAAACACCAGCTTCACGTACACGACGTGCAATAAGCTGGCTATATTGAGAACCGAAATCCAAAATCAGGATACGGTCTTCAGTAATTTGGGTATTGGTAGTCATGGCAAACAACTATGCAGGCAACGAAATATAAGCGCCGTATTCTAACATTTTTCTTGGACTTTCGCACACTATTCGGACAGGGGCAAAAACCACAAGCCAAACGATGTTTTTTACAACACATTTCAGGGCTTTATTGATTTACTTTAAATCAGCGATAGACATGAAAAAAGCGGCAGAACGCCGCTTTGATGGATGCTCGGACTCATGACCGCTTTATTTTGATTTTTCGATCCAATGATCAAAACTGAATTTACCTGCACCATGTAACATGAGAAATAATAAGCCGCCTGACATCGCCAAATTTTTCATAAAGTTAATGCCATCTTCTGCACCACCATGGAATAAAAATGCAGTGATTAAACTAAATACGGTTAGACCCAGTGCCGCAAAACGCGCTTGAAAACCAAACAATAAAGCTAAGCCACCACCCAACTCGACTAAAATGGTGATCGGAAGTAGCCCTGCCGGTACACCCATTGACTCCATATAACCTGCGGTTGCAGTGTAAGCGGTAATTTTACCCCAACCTGCCACAATAAAAATATAAGCCATCAAAATACGTGCAACGAGACTGACTACCGCATTGATTTGCGGCTGTTGACTCAGATTTTTCACCACTAGATTTGGATTAAACATACTGAAACCTATTTTTAATACTGTTCAAAAGATGTGCTTAGATTAGGTCGTTTCTTATTCTCTTTAAATATGCTTTTATAATATTCATCATTCCATATATAGAACGATTTTACTGATAATTAATTACGTTTTAATACTGACTTTGCTGCCCCAGACTGATAGCATCAGACCACTATTTTACGCATATAAGCCCCATGGAACTGATTGATTTTATACTACATGTTGATGACCATTTACTCGAGTTCATTACCAATTATGGCGTATGGATTTATGCAATTCTGTTCCTGATTATTTTTGTTGAAACCGGTTTAGTGGTCATGCCCTTTTTACCGGGTGATAGTCTTCTGTTTGCAGCAGGCGCGCTCGCTGCGTCAACAGGTGCCATGGATCCATGGGTTTTGGTGATTTTGCTGTTTATCGCTGCGGTCTTGGGCGACACGCTGAATTACCATATTGGTAAATATATTGGCCCACGTGTCTTTGAAATTGAATCACGCTTCATTAACCGTCAACATTTGGTCAATACGCAAAAATTCTTTGAAAAACACGGTGGTAAAACCATTATTTTTGCCCGCTTTATTCCTTTTGCACGAACCTTCGCGCCTTTTGTCGCAGGTGCAGGCAGCATGAACTATAAGTACTTCCTGACTTTTAACATGATTGGTGCGATTTGTTGGGTTGGCTCATTTATCACTTTGGGTTATTTATTTGGCAATATGCCCATCGTGAAAGATAACTTCACCCATCTGATCTTCGGCATCATTATTATTAGTGTTTTACCGGGCGTGATTGGTTTTATTCGAGCAAAATTAAAGAAATAAACCGATGTGGTGAACGCCTTTAAGCAAAAAAGCGCAAAACCACAGGGAACATACATAAAATCAGCATCAAGGCCGATCCTTTATATAGAAGATCGGCCTTAATTTTTTGAGTCTTACCCGCCAAAATCGTCCGTCCAAATGACATCCAAAACAACGCAACAGGCAGCAAAACCACACTAAATACAGCAAAAACCAAAATAAAATTTAATGGGCTTGCCCAAGTTTCTATCGGGAAAATACCTGCAGCAAAAAGCAAGGCTTTCGGATTTTTTAACGAGGAAATGAATAATTCACGTGGTTGAATTGAAGGATGTTTTTGATTGTACTGATGTAAATGCGTCGATTTCCACAAATGAAAAGCCAACCATAAAACATAGGCAATACTGAGAAAATGTAGCAAGTGAATTAAATTCGGCCACACTGGAGCGCTTAAATGAATAATCAACGCCCACAAATTAATGGCATAGAAATAGCCCAATAATTCTGCAGGAATCAGCATGCACGTCTTTGCAATGCCTTGTTGATGTGCAGAGCTTGCCATTAGTGCATTGCTAGGTCCCGGCGTCATCATCACCGCAATCATTGCCAATACAAAAAGCCAACTCTCAATCATAAATACCCAGACAATGTTTCAAAGCGCACACCTTAGCCGAAATGAATTTAAAAAAACAAGTACGCGCTAGGTCAGTTTTATCCTTGTACAAGTCAATGCACTCACGCTGAATGTTCAAGACCAGAAGGAGGTATTGAAATCCACAAATAATATTTAATTTAATTTTTTCATAGATTTAAATATTTTATTGGCTCTAAATAGTACAGTTTATTTAGCTCAAAAAAAATGCCAGTAGACGCCTCGCCTACTGACAAATTTTATTACACTTTTCTCATAGCACAGGCCTAAGCCTCTGCTCATGATCCGCTTATGATTTTGCTGCAGTAGCCGAATTTGCGCGAACGATAATCGGACAACCTTTAAATTTTGCTGCCTGTACAATCGCTTCTTGCTCACCTAGAACGCGTGAAAGTTCGGTACGTTTGGTATTTGAAGATTGTCCCATATTGACCGAAATACTCGGACCAATGCCCCAACCTCCACGGCTGCCCCAGCCACCACCAAGGCCAACACCGACACCAACGCCTGTGCGCTTCGGCGTTTCTACACCATTTTGAATATAGTCGTGGATTCGGTTGTATTCGCTTTGCAATTGTTGGCAACTCAAAGACTGATACTGTGTAGGTGAAACATAGCTTGGTTTAGGCGTACTTGCACATGCACCCAATACAACAGCAGTGAAAGCAACTAGACCACATTTAAGTGCATTCATACTTTTCTCGATACTACTTTTGCTCAATTTCATTGAACAATGATTGATAGGCTTGCGTCAATTTATGATCTGCAACCAAATGGATTAAAGGTTGATTTTTATGATGAGATTCTTTCATCAGCACCGAAGGCGGTAACATGCTGTCCAATACAGGCAGACCTTCATCTTTGAGTTGTTGTACAACTTCGCGCGGCAACTTCGCCTGTGCCTGAAATTGATTGACCACAATGCCTTCAATTTCCAAATGATCATTATGATCATCCTGCGTTTCTAACACATTTTCGATCAGGGTCTGTAAGGCACGTTTTGAAAACACGTCACAGTCAAATGGAATCAGCACGCGATCTGCCGCAATCAGCGCAGATAAAGTAAAAAAGTTAAAGGCCGGCGGTGTATCAATAAATACTCGATCATATTGACCGCTCATCTGCTGCAAAGCATCACGCAGTTTGTAAATTTTATGCTTAGATTCTAAGGCATGTGCCAACGCGCCTAAATTTGGACTGGCAGGAATCACATCTAAACGTAGATACGGCGATGCATGCACATAGCTTTCCAAACCTTTGGCACGGCCTTTCAAAATCGAACCAATGGCATTTCCCAACAAACCTTTACTTTGTTGTGTCCCCAAGACTTCTTCAAAATAATTTTCAATATTGGGTTCAAGAGCAGGCTTATCTGCCGAATACGTCGCATCATCCCCCAACAAATATTGACTTGAATTGGCTTGAGGGTCGAGGTCAATCACCAAAGTTTTTAAACCTTGGTGCGCGCTTATCGCAGCTAAATTGACCGTAATACTCGATTTCCCCACACCACCTTTTTGGTTAAATACCACACGCGTACGCATTCAAAACCCTCTAATCTTTGTTTTTCTACTCAAGCCTTGAAATCGGCCATGTGGATAAGCCATTTATCCAAAAACTGGTTTGATTATAACCAATGTAATGATGAAAATAAGTGCAACAGCTGCAATAAATAAGCCCGCACGGCGCTGAACCAATAATACACTGTCATCTTTTTTATACGCTTTAGATAAAGAAGACAGCAGCGCTAGAAATAATACAACTTTGGCATAGAACCATGGCTGCACATCAAAGTTTTTCATAAACAATAAGATAATTCCTGTTACGGCAATTAATGTCATTGAGCCATGTTGCAAAGCAACAAAAAACTTCCGGCCTGCTGGATTGGGTAAATTGCCCTGCGTCCCTTTAAACAACGTAAAAGCACGAATGAAAATGGCAGCACAGCCTAAAGCCACACCACACATATGAATGATTTTAATGATTAATTGCGTTTCCATGGCTCACCTTAAGATGACTTAGGTGCATGCGCACATTCAGGGCTAGTGGTGTCTTGACCTTTCCATTCTTCGGGTAAAAACGCATGAATGGCCAAGGCATGAATTTGCCCCGGACTAAGTAAATCACCGGCTGCGGCATAGACTTTTTGATGACGTTGCACCAAACGCAAACCTGCAAATGCCTCACTCACGATCACTGCTTTAAAATGCGACTCTTTACCTGGGAAATAACCTCCATGACCTGCGGACTCATTCACCACTTCAAGATGTGTAGGCGCTAATGTCTGTAGACGCTCAATTAATTGCTGTTCTAAACTCAAAACGGCTCTCCCAAATTCAAAAAAAGGTTCAACTGGTCTTAGTATAGCCTGTATTTGTTCAAGTTCTTGTGTCGCAAAGTTGCTGAAACCATCTGAATTGCATGATTTCATCAAAATGGAAGCCTTCGACCTGCAAAAATCTTCCAATTTTCAAACAAATTGTTTTTATTTTATGCAAACGATGCACAGTTTTTCATAAAGTTATTGACCTGAAAAATCCTTAATGTATTATACGTGGCTATGCGGGAATAGCTCAGTTGGTAGAGCATAACCTTGCCAAGGTTGGGGTCGGGAGTTCGAGTCTCCTTTCCCGCTCAAAATTTTTTCATTCGGTTTTTTATTTAAAAAATTGGATAGACTCCGCGGGAATAGCTCAGTTGGTAGAGCATAACCTTGCCAAGGTTGGGGTCGGGAGTTCGAGTCTCCTTTCCCGCTCCAAATTTTTTTCGATTCAGTTTTTTAGTAAAAAAACAGGATAGACTCCGCGGGAATAGCTCAGTTGGTAGAGCATAACCTTGCCAAGGTTGGGGTCGGGAGTTCGAGTCTCCTTTCCCGCTCCAAATTCAAAAAGCCCTCATCGAAAGATGGGGGCTTTTTTATCTATCGCTTACACCAATCAAAATCAATCTATATTTATTCAGTATGTGGAACATGGTTTGAGTCAGGTTCCACAAATATGAATAAAAATTAAAATTGCGTTAATAGGTCACACGGACATAATCACGATATTCAGGTTTCCAGAAATTCGCTTCAATCGCATGTTCGAGCACTTCAACGCTGACATTTGGCGCAACACCATCAGCAATCGCAGCCAACGCGACTTTCAATGCAATTTTCTTCGAAATATCCTGTAAATAATCCAAACTTGGCAATAAATCAGCATTTGGATCTGCCAATTTTGGTGAACAGTCCGCCAATGCCGTACTAGATGCCATCAGCATATTTTCCGTCACACGTTTCGCCCCAGATGCAATCACACCCAGTCCAATCCCCGGGAAAATATAGGAGTTATTGCACTGTGAAATCTGATGAATCTTGCCATGATAATTCACTGGTGCAAATGGACTACCTGTCGCAATCAGGGCCTTACCTTTGGTCCACTCTATAATATCTGCAGGCACCGCTTCGACACGTGATGTCGGGTTAGATAGTGGCAACACAATAGGCTGTTCACAATTTGCAGCCATCGTTTCAATAACCTCTTGGCTAAACAGCCCCGGTTGTCCCGAAACCCCAATCAATACAGTCGGTTTGGCATGTGTAACCACATCCAGGAGTGAGATGACCGAATCTGCATTTGCCCAATGTGCGACGTTATCCGGTGCTTGCGCAAGCTTGCGTTGGAAATCTAAAAGATTCGGCTGATTTTCAGTAATTAAACCAAAGCGGTCGACCATAAACACCCGCGCACGTGCTTGAGCATCGGTTAAACCTTCCGCCACCATTTGCTTGATGATCTGTTCTGCAATCCCACAACCTGCTGAACCCGCCCCTAAGAAGGTGACGATTTGATCTTTGAGCTGCTTGCCTGCTGCACGTGATGCCGCAATTAAACTTCCGACAGACACTGCTGCTGTCCCTTGAATATCGTCATTGAAACAGCAAATTTTATCGCGATATTTTTCCAGTAAAGGCATCGCATTTTTTTGTGCAAAGTCTTCAAATTGAATCAGCGCTTTTGGCCAACGTTGTTGAATGGCTTTAATCACGTCATCGACAAATTGATAATATTCTTCACCGCTGATACGAGGCTGACTCCATCCCATATAAATCGGGTCATTCAACAGCTGTTGGTTATTGGTTCCGACATCTAAAGTAATCGGCAATGTATAAGCTGGACTGATCCCACCACATGCGGTGTACAGCGACAACTTACCAATTGGAATCCCCATCCCGCCAATGCCTTGGTCACCAAGGCCAAGAATACGTTCACCATCCGTAATAACGATCACTTTCACGTTCTTTTTATTCACGTTATGAATAATTTGGTCAATATGATCACGGTCAGGATATGAAATAAAGATCCCACGATGACGACGATAAATGTCCGAGAAGCGCTGACAAGCCTCACCCACTGTTGGTGTATAGATGATTGGCATCATCTCACTGAGGTGGTTTTCAATTAAGTGATAGAACAGCGTCTCGTTGGTGTCTTGAATATTACGCAGGTAAATATGCTTATTAATATCACTATTAAATGCACAATATTGCTGATAAGAACGCTGACTTTGCTCTTCAATGCTTTCTGTGACGTGTGGAATTAAACCGTGCAAATTAAAGCTCTTACGTTCATCTTCATTAAACGCAGAGCCTTTATTTAAAAGTGGGAGTTCTAAAAGTGTATTTCCGGCATAAGGAATATATAAAGGACGTTTCGTTTTCAAATTTTCACTGGGCATTATTTAACTCGTTTAATTAATCTTTTGTTTCGCACTGCAAAAAGCGAAATGCACAAAAGTGACTATCTCGTTATTTGTTATAGCCTATCCTGATTCGAGCGCTTTGGGGCATTTAATAAATTGATAGTAGTTTTAGTTAGATTTTATAATCTGATAACTCGATCATGCATCCAATCATTGCAACGCCTATTTTGGCTTAAACGTATACGACTTTTAGCGAATCTCAGAAAATAGCAAAAACAATTAATGATTAAATTTCAATCAATTAAATAATTTCAATACAAAGCCCTAAATTTGGTAGGTCTTTGGTAGGTGTGAATTTAAAACATCCCTCGCAATACTCAGTTTAGGTGAGTATCACCCATAACAAATGACAATGAATGGTAGAAGGAATCGCACCATGGCTTTTAAAAATATTGCAGATCAAACAAACGGTTTTTACATCCCTTGTGTTTCACTTTTTGGTCCCGGCTGCGCTAAAGAAATTGGCGCAAAGGCGCAAAATCTTGGCGCTAAAAAAGCGCTCATCGTGACCGATGCCGGTCTATACAAATTTGGTGTGGCAGACACCATTGCCTCATATTTAACTGAAGCTGGCGTAGAAAGTCATATATTCCCGGGCGCAGAACCCAACCCAACTGACACCAACGTGCATAGCGGTGTAGATGCCTACAATGACAATGGCTGTGACTTTATTGTCTCTCTCGGTGGCGGCTCTTCTCATGACTGTGCCAAAGGCATTGGCTTAGTCACTGCCGGTGGTGGTCATATTCGTGACTATGAAGGCATCGATAAAAGTACAGTTCCAATGACTCCACTCATTGCGATTAATACCACCGCAGGTACGGCATCAGAAATGACCCGTTTCTGTATTATTACCAATACCGACACCCATGTAAAAATGGCCATTGTCGATTGGCGTTGTACCCCACTTATCGCCATTGATGACCCGAAACTAATGATTGCAAAACCTGCGGCGCTCACTGCAGCAACCGGTATGGATGCGTTAACGCATGCGGTCGAAGCTTATGTTTCTACAGCAGCCAATCCTATTACCGATGCTTGTGCTGAAAAAGCCATTTCAATGATCAGTGAATGGCTCAGCCCTGCCGTCGCCAATGGCGAAAACCTAGAAGCTCGTGATGCGATGAGCTATGCACAGTACTTAGCAGGGATGGCATTTAACAATGCCTCTTTAGGTTATGTCCACGCGATGGCGCACCAACTTGGCGGCTTCTACAACTTGCCACATGGCGTATGTAATGCCGTGCTGCTACCACACGTTTGCGAATTTAACCTGATCGCCTGCCCTGACCGCTATGCACGTATCGCACAGCTCATGGGTGTGCCAACCGACGGTTTAACGGTGACTGAAGCGGCTTATGCAGCGATTGCAGCAATCCGTGAACTCTCTGCTTCGATTGGCATTCCATCGAGCCTTTCTGAACTTGGTGTGAAAGAACAAGACCTCAGCATCATGTCTGAAAATGCACAAAAAGATGCCTGTATGCTCACCAACCCACGTAAAGCGACTCATGCTCAAGTGGTTGATATTTTCAAGGCAGCGCTTAAAGCCAATGCCTCTGTGGTCGACTTCAAAGCGGCCGTTTAAGTTAAGCCCTTAAAGGTCTTCATGTTTAAGTGACCTAAGTGCCTACATTATCCTTTGAGTCTGGTGATGTAGGCTCAACTGAATCCATTTCACCTTTTATTTCAGGAAAGCGACTATAGATTGGTCGCTTTCATACTGAGGTCACTCTTTTTTAGTCCGCATAACAGCATCGATTATTCATTTGACAAAAGCTTATGGCTCATCAAGGATAAAGCATAATGTCCAATAATATTGATGAGTATAATAATGAGCCATTCACATATTCAGTATCAGCCTGACATTTTGGGCGCAGGCTATGAACAAGCCACGCTGACCTTCCCTGATGATTATGAAGGCCCTGTGGTTGCCACACTGGTTCGCAAAAAAGCAGCGGCTCCAACCTCCAAAGCGGTGCTCTATATCCATGGCTTTATTGATTATTTTTTCCAAACCGAAATGGCGGAACGCTTCAATCAGCATGGCTTCGACTTTTACGCACTAGATTTAAGAAAATATGGTCGCTCCATCCGCCCGCATCAAAAATACTATAATGTGCATGCACTGTCTGAATATGATGCCGAAATAGATCAGGCTCTAACGATCATTGCTGATGAAGGTCACGATGCCTTACTGCTCTGTGGTCATTCAACCGGTGGATTAACCACCACCTTGTATGCGGCACATCATCAAAATCATCCTTTAATTCAAGCCCTGTGGTGTAACAGTCCATTTTACGACTTTAATATGAATCCGATTAAGCGTGCGCTGGGTATTCCACAGCTGAGTAAATTGGCAAAAACCTTTCCCAATTTAAAATTTCCGAGTGAACTGAATAAATGGTATACCGCCAGTTTACACCGCGAACTCAAGGGTGAATGGGACTTCAATTTAGACTGGAAAAAGACCCGCTACCCAATGGTGTATTTAAGTTTTGTACGGACAATTTATGAGGCTCAAAAAGAGATTCATCGAGGTGTCAGCCTAGATGTACCGGTCTTGGTCATGCACTCGCATCAAACACAAAATCCAAAACGATGGGGTAAAGCAGCACAGACCAGTGATGTGATTTTAGGTGTAAAAGACATCCAAAAATATGCCAAGAAAATTCAAGGCGATGTCACCATTCAAAGCATACACAATGGCTTGCATGATTTAGTGCTTTCGGAAAAAAACGCGCGCGAACAAGTCTATACCCAGCTCTTTGAATGGCTGGCCAATAAAGGTTTTTAACAGCCCGAATGACATTGCAACTTACTGTTTTAATTTCAACAAGGTCTGATGTACGGGATGCGATCTCGGCATCAGCTCGATCAGACGTTCAACCGCATCAATAGCTTCAGGAAAACGCGCGACATGCTTGAGCAGAACATCTGTTTCTTTGGCATTAAAAATCGCTTGGCTTAATCGTGACTCAAGACAATCACGCCATGCCCCTAAAAATGGGCTTTCAGTTTTAGCCAAGAAAACCCCTGAACACAGTTTTAATGCAGAATCGAGATAACCTGCATCTAAAGCTTGCTCGGCTTGTAAAAAGTCGGCTTCGACTTGCGCCAATAAGCGATAGGGTCTTGAGCCTAACATGCCACCCAAAATATCGCGTAGCTGCGACATTTCCGCTTTTAAAGTCCCAACACTCACCTTGCGTTCACCGTATAAGGCTTGATGCAATGTATCTAAGGTCATGCCTTGTGGACATAGCGCCAAGATGGTCAAAATTTCAATTTGCCGTGGGGTCAGCACCATCACTTTGCCATTAAATAACACTTGCGGCACTGCAAAGGCCCGAATGTACAAATGCTGTTTTTGAAAATCGAGCAAAGCCGATTGAATAATCGAAGCGCAGCGTTCAGCCGCAAGTAGCCCTAAACTATTGTGGTTTTTCCACACGGTGGATAAATCAACCACACCTAAAATTTGCTGTGTGTGTGGATCGATAATCGGTGCTGCATAGCAGACCCATTCATGTACAGACGGCATATAATGTTCATTTGAAAACACACAACTCGACTGTTGGGTTTTTAGAGACAACGCTAAAGCATTGGTTCCGACCAATTCTTCGCGCCATTGCCCACCTGCAATAAAATGCACACTTTCCGCAGCACTTTGCATTTGCCGACTCGACGCACTCCAAATAATCGTGCTACCCACATCACCCACGGCAAGTACCATCGACGACTGTTCGGCAATGTGTTTTAAATCTTCGGCACAATGTTGCAAGGCATGATGCAATGCCGACTGTTGTTGACTTTGAGGGCTTAAATTTACCAAAGGCGCAGCACTCCGGTTTTCCGGAATTTCCGCCTGCGCCGATCGCTGCCAAGAACTCGCAATGCTCTCATTCAATTGCGAGGTTTGCTGCTTTGACAGACTCATGCCCTGCCTTAACCGTTCGACATTCTGTCGTTTTTCAGATAAATCCTTCTGTATCATCATTCATTATTCTCACAACAATTCATGACTAAAAATCCGTTTCCCGGCTTTTGTTTTTAAGACTGAAAAAAAATATTGTAAACCTTCTTGTCTCCAACCTTTTTCCAACCTTATACAGGCTATGCTAATCAAATAATGTACAAAAGTACCTTATACCAAAGCTGTAGATTGCCACAGATGGGCAGCCCAACAAGATCATAATAAACAAGCAAAGGAAAATTCATATGCGTTATGTCGATCCTAATCAACCCGGTTCAAAAGTTCAGTTTAAAGCTCAGTATGAAAACCTGATTGGTGGCCAATGGGTCGCGCCAGTGAAAGGTGAATACTTTGAAAATATCTCCCCTGTAAACGGTAAAGTTTTTACCAAAGTGCCACGTTCTTCTGCTGAAGATATTGAATTGGCTTTGGATGCAGCACATAAAGCCAAAGCCCAATGGAACGCCTCTTCCCCAACCACACGCTCAAATATTTTATTAAAAATTGCCGATCGACTTGAAGAAAACCTAGAGCTCCTTGCTGTCGCAGAAACATGGGACAACGGTAAACCGATTCGTGAAACCTTAGCCGCTGATATTCCACTCTGTATCGATCACTTCCGTTATTTTGCCGGCTGTATCCGTGCCCAAGAAGGCGGCATTTCTGAAATTGATGAAAATACCATTGCTTACCATTTCCATGAACCACTTGGTGTGGTCGGTCAAATTATTCCGTGGAATTTCCCAATCTTGATGGCGGCTTGGAAACTTGCTCCAGCATTGGCTGCGGGAAACTGCATCGTGTTGAAACCTGCGGAGCAAACGCCTGTCAGCATCTTGGTGTTGGCTGAACTCATTCAAGACCTACTCCCACCGGGCGTGCTGAATATTGTGAATGGTTATGGTGTTGAAGTCGGTCGTCCATTGGCGACCAATCCACGCATCTCAAAAATCGCCTTCACAGGTTCAACCGCTGTCGGTCAAATGATCATGCAATATGCGACTGAAAATATCATTCCTGTGACTTTAGAACTTGGTGGAAAATCACCAAATATCTTCTTTGAAGACATCATGGACAAAGACGATGAGTTCTTAGATAAAACACTCGAAGGTTTTGCCATGTTTGCGCTCAACCAAGGTGAAATTTGCACATGTCCATCACGTGCATTGGTACAAGAAAGCATTGCAGATCGATTCTTGGAAATGGCAGTAGAACGTGTCAAACGTATTAAGACCGGTCATCCACTCGATACCGATACCATGATTGGTGCACAGGCATCGCAAGAGCAGCAAGACAAAATCTTGGGCTGTATTGCGACAGGTAAAAATGAAGGTGCACAGCTCATTACTGGTGGTGATCCACGCAATGAAGTCGGTACAGGTTTCTATATTGAACCAACCATTTTTAAAGGCACCAATGACATGAAGATCTTCCAAGAAGAAATCTTCGGCCCTGTGCTTTCAGTAGCAACCTTTAAAGACTTTGATGATGCCATTAAAATTGCCAATGACACGATTTATGGTCTAGGTGCAGGGGTTTGGTCACGTTCAGCGCATACTTCTTATCGTGCAGGCCGTGCGATTCAGGCCGGTCGTGTATGGACCAACTGTTATCATATCTACCCTGCACACGCAGCATTCGGTGGCTACAAAAAATCAGGGATCGGCCGGGAAAACCACAAAATGATGTTGGATCATTACCAACAAACCAAAAACCTATTGGTGAGCTATGACACCAAACCAATGGGCTTCTTCTAAATCTTGATTTGATCCAGAGCATAAAAAAGCGAACCGAGGTTCGCTTTTTTATTTCAATTTTTTAATGGATCTAGGCATGTATCACCAAGCGTTACTGCGCGTGTAACGCATCCTCTACGAAATGTAGATGATCCACACCCCAATACAATTCATCATTCACAAACCAACTCGGTGCGCCAAAAACACCCCGTTCAATGGCTTCTTCGGTCACCACTTTCAGCTCAGATTTGACTTTTTCATCATCCAACCACTGTTTCACTTGTTCTGCATCGAGCCCCAGTTCTTGCATGAGTTGAATGAAGGTAGTGAGATCATTTAAATTGCGGGGTTGCGCAAACATCGCATCAAAAATACCTGTCGCTACTTGCACGAAATTTTCAGGCTGAAACAGCTGAACGGCTGTGAGTAAGCGCATCAATTGCAAGGTATTGATTGGAAAATAAGGATTCATCTGTACGGGTATCTGCCATAGCTTTGCCCAACGTTGAAGATCAATCATGGAATAACGTGCCTTCGCAGGTACCGCCATCGGGCTACTATTGCCTGTAGCTTTAAACACTCCACCAAGAAGCATCGGCTTCCAGATCAGCTCGGCTTGATACTGCTGTGCAATCTGTTGAATGCGATGAAAACCGATATAACTATATGGGCTGCCGACATCAAAATAAAATTCAATGACTTTCATGTTTTTCGTCCTTTTTTTACTTATTTTCCTAACTGATGTTACGCACGTAAAAGTAACATCGTATTTTTTAAATGATTTTTAAGCCGATTTGACGGAGTCTTACATCCAGGGTTTAAATAAAGGGATTAGCCTTCGGCTGGAGGTACTTTTGTTTCGGCAAAAGTACCCAAAACCATTGTCATCCGCAAAACTCGTTCACTAGCGTCTAATTATTCAAAGTATCGCAAAAACATTTTTGAATAGATGTAGTCCTGTCTCAAACACTTGCGGATGACCTTACCGCGTATCGTTCTTTCATTTGAATCAAATTACGCTTACCAACGTTCCATCCACGGTCGCAGATCTAATTCATGCGTCCATGCATCTCGTGGTTGCTGTGAGAGATGCCAATAATTTTCTGCAATATGTACTGGATTTAAAATACCATCTTGCTCTTTTTTTGCGTACAAATCGGGAAAAGTATCTTTAATAAAGTCGGTATCAATCGCCCCATCAACCACCACATGCGCCACATGAATATTTCTTGGCCCAAGTTCACGTGCCATGCTTTGTGCCAAGGCACGAAGCGCATGTTTTGCGCCAGCAAAAGCGGCAAAGCCTGCGGCACCACGAACCCCAGCCGTCGCACCCGTAATAATAATCGTGCCAGATTCACGGCTCACCATGCGTTTTGCCACTTCCCGACCCGTTAAAAATGCCGAGAAACATGCCATCTCCCATATTTTGAAATATTTACGTGCGGTTTCTTCCAAAATACTACATGGCACATTGGCACCGATATTAAAGACCATGACCTCAATCGGGCCAATGTTTGATTCAATGTGCTCGATGAGTTCAATCACTTGCTCTTCTTTTCGAGCATCCGAACCAAAGCCAAAAGCAGCCCCTCCCTGTGCTTGAATTTCAGCAATTAAGGGCTGTAATTTGTCGACATTACGCCGCGTCATACATGCGGTATAACCACCACAAGCAAAGCGTTTGGCAATTTCACCACCGGTGGCATCTCCTGCACCAATGATCAATGCCACACCTTTGACAGGCTTAGATATATGATTATTTTCCATGACGATCTCCTCGTGCTGGATAGTTTTTATATTCCATGTGCGATCAATTTTATTGAATAACGATCGTTACTATAACGAATACTATGTTATGATTAATTTATCGTCAATCATAATTTTTTGGGGTCATGCACATGCGCTATAAACCCGAATACAAACAACAAAAACGACAAGAATTGCTCAACATTACGGGGCAAATTGCGAAAAAAAATGGCTTTGCTGCAACAGGTGTTGACGGCTTAATGAAAGCTGCAGGTGTCACTAGTGGCGCATTCTATTCACATTTTTCGTCAAAACAGGATTTACTCAAAGCATTGGTTGAATATGAATTGCAGCAAAGCTTTAACATGTGGCAAAGTAACCCGAATCACAATGCAGCAGACTGGATTAATTTTGAATTAGACCGTTACTTAACCCCTTCCCACCTTGAACATCCTGAACAAGGCTGTGTTTTGCCGACACTCGCGACTGAAGTAGCTCGCGCAGATGACACGATTAAACAAGCTTATGAAAAGGAATTACTGCGCGGTCATGCTTTATTTAGCACACATTTGGCGAGTGAAGAAAAAGCTTGGGCCATGATGTCCCAATTGGTCGGTGCGGTTTTAATTGCACGGGCAATGCATGATCCCGAATTACAAAAAAGCATTTTGCAGGCCAATAAAATGATCATTCAAGATTATTTAGCTGCACACTCAGCTGCATAAGCTCCTATTATTTTGTGTGATCCTTCATGTAGTTAAGCGATTAAACGCTTCCGACAAACTGTCAGTTTCATTTGGCTCAATTATTCAAAATCCATATAAGGTTGCCAATTTTTATGCTTTTCAATCGCTTAAAGATTGGGCATAAATGGCACAATTCAAATAAAGTCCTCTTTTCAAGGTTCTGACGACTGTGTATAACAATGAGCCATTAAAGGAAAATGATAAGCATAGGCAAAGAACGCAAAAAAACGTTAGACTATGCAACAATCAATGCAAGTAAATGTCATTCGAGACAAACAAAAAGGTGAAGATTGATGCCGCTCAATACTGTTGAAGAGCTCGTAGCTGATATTCGTGCAGGAAAAATGGTCATCCTCATGGATGATGAAGATCGTGAAAATGAAGGCGACCTTGTTATCGCTGCGACCCACGTACGTCCTGAAGATATCAACTTCATGATTACGCATGCGCGTGGTCTTGTGTGCTTAACGCTCAGCAAAGAGCGTTGCCAACAGTTGAACCTACCACTCATGGTTGATGCCAATGGTGCCCAGCACGGCACCAACTTTACCTTGTCTATTGAAGCAGCAAATGGCATTTCTACAGGGATCTCTCCTGCTGAACGTGCGCATACGATTCAAACAGCGGTGGCAGCACATGCTAAACCTGCGGATATCGTACAGCCAGGCCATATTTTCCCGCTCATGGCGCAGCCTGGTGGCGTTCTTCACCGTGCAGGCCATACTGAAGCGGGCTGTGACTTATCGCGTTTAGCAGGTCTTGAACCAGCTTCAGTGATTTGTGAAATCATCAATGAAGACGGCACTATGGCACGTCGCCCTGATCTTGAAGTGTTTGCTGAAAAACATGGCTTAAAAATGGGGACGATTGCGGACTTAATTCACTACCGCATGACCAATGAGCAAACCGTTGAGCGCATTGATCAACAAACTTTAGATACTGAATATGGTACTTTTGAATTGTTCCGTTACCGTGAAATTGGTAATCCAGACATTCATTTGGCACTGGTTAAAGGCGAACCAAAACAAGGTGTAACCACAGTCCGTGTACACGGTTTCAATCCCGTTCGCGACTTACTAAAACTCAATAAACAAGATGGCGCTCCAGCGTGGAATCTCGATAAAGCACTCAAAGAAATCGCATCCAGCGATCGTGGTGTTTTAGTATGGATTGGTCAGCGTCATTTACAGGACTTAGGCCCTGCTTTAGAAAATTTAACTGCACCGAAAAATGTTAAATCCAATGCGGCACTGTCTCAGCAGTATCAAACCATTGGTGTCGGCGCACAAATTTTACGTGATTTAGGCGTGGAAAAAATGAAGCTTCTCAGCTCGCCACTACGCTTTAATGCACTATCAGGTTTTAACTTAGAAGTGGTGGAATACATCACCGCAAATCAAACATCAGAGAAATAATCGAGGTTGCTATGGCAGTTCGCCGTATTGAAGGTATGTTACATCTCGCGAACGAAGACCGTTATGCGATTTTAGTTGGTCGTTTTAATAGCTTTGTTGTTGAACATTTGCTAGAAGGTGCCGTTGATACATTGAAACGTCATGGCGTATCAGAGGATAATATCACTGTTGTTCATGCACCGGGTGCTTGGGAACTTCCTGTGGTTGCGAAGAAACTTGCAGCTTCAGGTCGTTTCGATGCCATCATCGCGCTTGGCGCAGTGATTCGTGGTAGCACGCCTCACTTCGATTTTGTTGCTGGCGAATGTGCCAAAGGTTTAGGCGTTGTTGGTCTAGACACTGGCTTACCAGTAATTAATGGTGTATTGACTACGGATAGTATTGAACAAGCGATTGAACGCTCAGGTACAAAAGCAGGCAATAAAGGTAGTGAAGCTGCCTTGACTGCTATTGAAATGGTTAACTTGTTAAAGGCTATTTAACGCTATGTCGCAAACACTTCAAGCAACTTATGCAGCAAAACGTAAAGCACGTCGCTTTGCTGTACAAGGAATTTATGAATGGCAAATGAGCCGCAATCCTGTCCATGAGATTGAAGCACGTACACGTGTGGATAATGCCATGCACAAGGTCGACCTCGGCTATTACCACGAGTTATTGACCGAAGTTGTTGCCAATCATGAAGCATTGGATGCGCTTTTAATCCCTGTACTCGATCGTGAAGTAGACGCTTTAGATGGTGTTGAACTTGCAACACTTCGTCTTGGCGCATATGAACTCAAAGAACATCTTGAGATTCCATATCGCGTCGTGTTAGATGAAGCGATCGAGTTAGCTAAACATTTTGGCGGTGCAGACAGCCACAAATACATCAATGGTGTATTGGATCGTTTAGCGACTACATTGCGTGCAGCAGAAAAACAACAAGCTAATTAATTTTTTAAGTAGTACGTTGTATGGCTGAGTTCTCGATCATTGATACCTATTTTAATCGACAGAATATCAATTCTGTCGATTTAGGGGTCGGTGATGACTCAGCCTTGCTCACCCCTCCTCCACAGCAACAATTGGTCATCTGTGCCGATACACTGGTTGCTGGGCGTCACTTCCCCCTCGACACAAACCCACATGCCATAGGCTGGAAATCTGTTGCCGTCAATCTCTCTGATATTGCCGCAATGGGTGCCAAACCACACAGTATTTTATTGGCCTTGAGCTTACCCCAAATTGATCATGACTGGCTCAAAGGCTTTAGTCAGGGTCTGTATGATTGCTGCGATCAATTTGGTGTGAGTTTAATTGGTGGTGATACCACTCAAAGTCCTCATCTGACGATTTCAGTCACAGCCCTCGGCTGGGTAGAATCAGGACAGGCTGTCCCACGTTCAGGCGCCAAAATTGGTGATTATATCTGCGTCAGCGGACAAGTCGGTGATGCTGCATTTGGCTTAAAACATTTGGGCCACCAATTACAAAAGCGCTTGGACTATCCAATGCCACGTTGCTTACTGGGCCAACAGCTAAAAGGCTTAGCCAACAGTATGATTGATGTCTCTGATGGGCTCGCACAAGATTTAGGACATATCCTCGCTGCTTCACACGTCGGTGCAGAAATTGAATTAGATCAACTTCCTATCGATCCCGATGTAAAACAATTACAACAAGAAAAGCAGTGGCAATACGCCCTCGCGGGTGGAGATGACTATGAGTTATGCTTTACAATAAGTCCGCAGAATTATAAAAAGCTTCTGCAACTAGAATTAGATGTAAACATTAGTAAAATCGGTCAAATCACCCCAAATTTGGGAATCCGTTATAACAATCACGGTGTTGACCAAGTCATAAAATTTAAGGGATACCAGCATTTTGCATAAGCCAGCCATTAACTTTAAATCCATGTCTTGGTTTAACCGAGTCATCGCCTTTTGTGGCGTGGGATTTGGCTCGGGTCTTGCACCCAAAGCACCGGGTACCTTTGGCTCTGCTTTTGCTTTGTTGTTTATTCCAGGTTGGCTTGCAATCGGCTTTTTCAACTCCATTATAGTCATGATCCTCATGTCGATTATTGGGATCTATATTTGTGGTCAAACCGCCAAAGTCATGGGTGTCCATGACGATGGCCGCATCGTATGGGATGAATTTGCCGGTCAGTCCATTACCTTCCTCCCGATTTTATATCTTGGGCAAATGAGCTGGACTTGGGCATTGATTGGTTTTGCTTTATTCCGTTTATTTGATGTCTGGAAACCGTGGCCAATTCGTGTCATTGACCGTCAAGTCGGTGGTGGCTTTGGCATCATGTTCGACGACATCATTGCAGGTCTTTGGGCCGCGCTTTGCATCTGTATTTATTTTTATATTTTGTCTATGTAATAGAAACACCTAGGATTAAACATGTCTACTAGCGTTATTATTCTTGCTGCAGGTAAAGGGACACGTATGCGTTCTCGTTTACCCAAAGTATTACAACCACTCGCAGGACAACCCCTACTTGGCCATGTCATCAACACGGCGAAAAAACTAAATGCAGAAGAAATAATTACCATTTATGGGCATGGCGGTGAATTGGTTCAAAACGCGTTTGCACATGAAAATGTCAAATGGGTTGAACAAGCAGAACAATTGGGTACAGGCCATGCAGTCAAAGTGACTCTGCCTGTCCTAGCAAAAACCGGTATTTCTTTGATTCTCTCGGGTGATGTACCTTGCATCACTGAAGCAACATTACAAAAACTATTAGATGCATCTGCTCAAACAGGTATTGGCTTAGTAACCCTAACGGTTAATGATGCGACAGGTTATGGTCGTATTGTACGTGAAAATGGCAAAATTCAAGCCATTGTTGAACACAAAGATGCCTCTGAAGAACAACGTAAAATCAAAGAATTTAATACCGGTATTTATGCCGTAAGTAATGCAAAATTGCACGAATGGTTGCCAAAATTAAGCAACAACAATGCGCAAGGTGAATATTACCTGACCGATATCGTTGCCATGGCAATTGCTGACGGTCTCGAAGTGGCATCTGTTGAACCAGAACGTGCTTTTGAAGTGGAAGGTGTGAATGACCGCGTACAATTGGCAGCCCTTGAGCGTGAATTTCAAGCATTCCAAGCTAAACAACTGATGCAACAAGGCGTTCACCTGATTGATCCTGCACGTTTCGACTTACGTGGTACATTGACTGTTGGTCAAGATGTCCGTATCGATATCAACGTGATTATTGAAGGTGTTGTTGAACTCGGTGATAACGTAGAAATTGGTGCAGGTTGTATCATTAAAAACACCAAGATTGCGGCAGGTACTAAAGTTCAACCATATAGCGTTTTTGACAGCGCCATTGTTGGTGAAGATGCTCAAATCGGTCCATTTGCACGTTTACGCCCAGGCGCAAAATTAGCTGCAGAAGTACATATTGGTAACTTTGTTGAAGTTAAAAATACCACTGTCGGGTTAGGCTCAAAAGCCAACCACTTTACCTATTTAGGTGATGCAGAAGTCGGTGCAGGTTCAAACATTGGCGCAGGCACCATTACCTGCAACTATGATGGCGCAAACAAATTTAAAACCATTATCGGTGACTCAGCCTTCATCGGCTCAAATAGCTCATTAGTCGCTCCTGTCACCATTGGTCATGGTGCAACAGTGGGTGCTGGCTCAACCATTACACGTGACGTGGCAGACAATAGCCTTGCGGTAGAACGTTCGAAGCAATTTGCCAAAGAAAACTATCAACGTCCACAAAAATTGAAGAAATAAGAGGATTAAATTATGTGCGGTATTGTCGGTGGCGTTGCAGAACGTAGTATTACCAATATTTTAATTGAAGGCTTAAAGCGTCTTGAATATCGTGGCTATGACTCTGCAGGTTTAGCGCTGATTAATAAAGGCCACGTTCTACGTGAACGTCGCGTAGGTAAAGTTGCAAATCTTGAACAAGCCGTTGAAGAAGCAGATATCGCAGGTTCGGTCGGTATTGCACATACGCGCTGGGCAACCCATGGTAAACCAACTGAAAATAATGCCCATCCGCATATTTCAGGCAATGTGGCTGTTGTTCATAACGGTATTATTGAAAACTATCAAGAGCTTAAAGATGATCTTGAAGCGCTTGGTTATGTCTTTACATCACAAACAGATACAGAAGTTGTTGCACATTTAGTCAATGACGCTTTAAAAAGCACCCCGAGTCTTTTAGAAGCGGTTAAAAGTGTCGCACCTCAACTCAAAGGTGCTTATGCACTGGGTATCGTACATACCGACCATCCTGATGAATTAATCACAGTACGTGAAGGTTCACCACTTGTGATTGGTGTAGGTATTGGTGAAAACTTTATTAGCTCGGATCAATTGGCACTTTTACCAATTACCAACCGTTTTATCTACCTTGAAGAAGGTGATATTGCGCGTTTAACTCGTAATACCATTGAAGTATTTGTTGATGGTCAACTCGTGAACCGCCCAATTAAAGAACTCGATGCAACGGTAAGTAACGCATCGAAAGGTGAATACAAGCATTACATGCTCAAAGAAATTTATGAGCAACCTGAAGCGATTAAGCAAACGATCTCTCAGGCATTAAATGGCAATGCACTACGTGATGATTTCTTAATCAATGCGACTGATGCTTTTACTAAAATTCAGCAAGTGCAAATCATTGCCTGCGGTACCAGCTACCATGCCGGCATGATTGCCAAATATTGGTTTGAACAACTGATTGATGTGCCTTGCCAAGTCGAAATTGCCAGTGAATTCCGTTATCGCTCGCCTGTGATTGTGAATAACACACTGTATGTTTGTATTTCTCAATCAGGTGAAACAGCCGATACTTTAGCTGCACTGCGTGATACGCAAAAGCGTGCAGCAGCGAAAAGCTTGTATATCACCACCATGACCATTTGCAACGTGGCAACCTCGTCGATGGTACGTGAAACCAACTACAGTTTGTTGACGCTCGCAGGCCCTGAAATTGGTGTTGCTTCGACTAAAGCCTTTACCACACAGCTTGCGGCATTGATGCTATTGGTATTGAAAATTGGTCAAATTAAGCAAAGCATTTCAACTGACCGTATCTCTGAAATTATTGCAGCGCTTTGGCATACACCGAAAGTGATTTTAGATACTTTACAAAATAATGCTGAGATTCTACGTCTATCAGAATTATTTGTTGAAAAAAATCACTGTCTATTCTTGGGTCGTGGAACTGAGTTCCCTATCGCACTTGAAGGTGCTTTAAAACTTAAAGAGATTTCATACATCCATGCAGAAGGCTACGCGGCTGGTGAATTAAAACACGGTCCATTGGCACTGGTTGATAATGATATGCCTGTGGTGATTCTAGCTCCACAAGATGACATGTTGGATAAACTCAAATCGAATATGGAAGAAGTTCAAGCTCGTGGTGGTGAGTTATTTGTCTTTGCAGATGAAAATAGCGGGATCAAAGCGAAAGATCGTCAACACGTGGTTTATGTGCCAAGTGTGAATGAAATCTTGGCACCAATTGTGTATAGCATTCCAGTACAACTGCTCTCTTATCATGTTGCAGTGCTACGTGGAACAGATGTCGATCAGCCACGTAACTTGGCGAAGTCTGTGACGGTGGAATAAAATTTTTTGATCAAGGGCTGGAATTTCCAGCCCTTTTTTCTATAGTTGGAAATAACATGACAATGCTAACTTGTTTTAAAGCCTATGATATCCGTGGCAAACTCGGTACAGAACTCAATGAAGAGATTGCTTATAAAATCGGTCGTGCGTATGGGCAAATTTATCAATCAAACAAGATTGTGGTGGGCTGTGACATCCGTCTCAGCAGTGAAGATTTAAAACAAGCCACCATCAAAGGTCTGAATGATGCGGGTGTTGATGTATTAGATTGAGATATGACGGGGACTGAAGAAGTCTATTTCGGTGCCTTTCATCTAGATGTTCAAGGTGGGATCGAAATCACGGCAAGCCACAACCCGATAGACTATAACGGCATGAAATTGGTCCGCGAAAATGCACGCCCCATTGGAGCAGATTCAAGTCTAAAAGAAATTCGCTTACTGGCTGAATCAGGCAACTTTAATGAAGTTCCAACCAAAGGCAAAACTGAAAAGCACGATATTCTGCCCGAATATATCGATCATTTAATGTCGTATATCGATCCTGTCAAAATTCGCCCACTTAAATTGGTCATGAATGCGGGCAATGGCGCGGCTGGTCATGTGGTTGATGCCATTGAAGCAAAATTTAAACAGCTCAATATGCCTGTTGAATTTGTCAAAATTCACAACGATGCCGATGGCACCTTCCCGAATGGTATTCCCAACCCGATTTTAGTTGAAAACCGTGACAGCACCCGTAATGCGGTGATTGACCATCATGCAGATATGGGTATCGCGTGGGATGGTGACTTTGACCGCTGCTTCTTATTTGATGAAAAAGGTCAATTCATTGAAGGCTATTATATTGTCGGTCTATTGGCACAAGCGTTCTTACTGAAACAATCTGGTGAGAAAATTGTGCATGACCCTCGTCTGGTTTGGAATACCTTTGATGTGATTGAACAATACCAAGGTGAAGCGATTCAGTCTAAATCAGGGCATTCATACATTAAAGAAAAAATGCGTGAGCACAATGCAGTGTATGGCGGTGAAATGTCAGCACATCATTACTTCCGTGATTTCTCTTATTGTGATAGCGGTATGATTCCTTGGTTATTGGCAATTTCTGTACTCTCAGAAACCCAGCAAACATTGTCTTCACTGGTTGAAGAAATGATTGAAAAGTTCCCTTGTTCGGGTGAAATCAATTTTAAAGTTGCGGATACTCAAGCCACCATTCAAAAGATTTTTGATCACTTTGCCGATCAAAATCCTGCGATTGATGAAACAGATGGTGTCAGCCTAAATTTTGGTGCATGGCGTCTAAATGTACGTGCTTCCAATACTGAACCTTTATTACGTCTCAACATTGAAAGCCGTAAAGACCAAAATTCAAAACCAGTGCAAGATTATGTCGATGAATTAACACAGTTGATTCAAGGATAAATTTTTCTACATGCTAATACAAAACCATTCAACTTATCATGTAGGTTGAATGGTTTTATTTTTTTAGCTGAATTCCCAATGGGTGCTCTAAAAAATTACAGCGTATTAAAATAATGAGCGATCCAATGGAATTTCGACTCCGATAGACACTCCCGCATCTTGACCATAGACATCAGAATCACTCACCCATCCATTCAGTTTCAATGGCGCATTTGGTTTTAAGTAATGTGTCCAAGTAAGATCTAAAGCTTTAATTTCATCTTTTTGAGTAAATGCCTGATTATTTATCGAATTTGATTGATTAACTTTTGCCACCATTACTCGACCATTTAAGCGATTCATAACATCAAAGCGAATATCTCCACCAAGACTTACCATTTGACCATCCCCGCCCATGGCATGCCCTAACGGGAAGCCGTGTTGATAATAGCCATCTTGATAAATATAGTGATTATAGGAAATACCTTGTACGTCGCCATTGGTTCGAGTATCAGCCCATTCCGCATACACCTGCAAAGGTAAATTATTCAATTGTGAAGAATAATCGACACCTGCTAAATACATTTTTTTTGAAGGAAGAAGCCCAGCTTCATCTTCACCGACATATTGCCCATAAAGGCTAATCGGTACACCACTCCAGTGGTTTAAATTAAGGCGTGCATCAAAACCTGCAATTTGATTAGACTTATCTAGATCGCCATCATAAAAGTTGTCATTACCTTTAATTGCATTCCATAATGAGTCAAAACTTTCTGAGCGCCCCTCACCTCCCCATTGAAGAATTCGAGAAGCGCCTAGCTCCAAGTACGGCAATGGCTGTGCAGTTAGACGCAGCCCTAATAGTTTGGCATCTGGAATCGCACTGTAGTCATCTAATTGACCTGCAAAAGCTTGATATTGCCAAGGTCCAATCCAAGACAACCACTTTGTTTCAAAGGCCTGTTGTTCCGCTCTTTGCATAGTAAAACCATAAACAGGGCGACTCGCATCACCACGGATTAGGCTTCCTTCATGTCCAGGTCCCCAATAGGTTGGGATTTGTCCCGCAATCAACCATTGATTCCACAATTTTCCTGCAATATAAGAACCTTCTAAATTGACATCATGTCCATGGTCAATGATTGGATCTTTTTCAGCATTGACTCGCAGTCTTGCATCCCACTGCGTTCCACCTGCATTCAATTCAAGGGCCGCTTGATATTGCGATTTTTGCTCATCTGCAAATTTTTGCGGGATGTTTTGTGGATCTGTTTCAGCAAATAAAGCGAGCTTAATAGAGGTATTTTCTGCTTCTAAATTTGCCATAACCGAATTGACAACTTTCTGCTGAGCAGTGTTTTCAATTTTCGCAGTGGATAATGCACGCTGAATTTCTTCACCACTCAATGGCCAAGTCGAAGTGCTAATTTGGATCACACCTTGCTGATTCAGCCAATTTAAATCTGTACGTAGATCATCATTATTCAAAATGATCCCTTGAGCGTAAACTGGCAGAGCTAGAGAAGAAAAAATGGCAAATGATAAAACCCTAAGAGTTTGATATTTCATATATTATTTCAGTCAATTTATCTTTCACATATGATAACGATTTTTTTCAAACAAAAGATAAGATCTATCATCATTTTTGCACAATCAATACATGATTCAATACTTAAGTTAGATAGTTAGAAGTATGGCAAATACAAAATTTGCCATACTGTCTTTAATGAATTTACACACTAAATTTTAATCTTAGTTATAACCATTCGGATTTTGTTTTTGCCAGTTCCAACTATCCTTCAACATATCTTCTAAACCATATTGAGGCTGCCAATCTAACTCTGCCACAGCACGGGCATTATCAGCAAATGAAGTTGCAACATCACCTTCTCGACGAGGTACGTATTCAAATGGAATCTCAACTCCATTCACTTTTTCAAAAGTATCTCGAATCTGTTTTACTGAAATCCCATTGCCTGTACCAATATTCCAAGCGCGGCATCCTTGCGTTTTTAAACGATGATTCAAAGCGCATAAATGTGCATTGGCCAAATCGACCACATGAATATAATCACGCACACCTGTACCATCTACCGTGTCATAATCATTGCCAAAAATTGACAACTTATCACGACGGCCGACTGCCACCTGTGTGACATAAGGCATCAAATTATTGGGTATCCCTTGTGGGTCTTCACCAATTTGACCACTTTGATGTGCCCCTACTGGGTTAAAATAACGCAGCAAAGCGATTGACCAACGCTCATCTGCAGCTGCTAATTTTTCTAGTAATTGCTCAACAATCAGTTTGGTATAGCCATAGTTATTGCTTGGCATACCTGTAGGCATAGTTTCATTCAAGGGTGAAATATTGGCTTCATCATAAACTGTTGCAGATGAACTAAAGACCAACTTAAAAACTTGAGCACGCTCCATCGCTTTAACTAAGCTAATAGAACCCGAGATATTATTTTCAAAATATTTTAGTGGCTCTTTTTGGCTTTCACCCACAGCTTTTAAGCCTGCAAAGTGAATCACTGCATTAATAGAATGATGCTGAAAAATTTGATCTAAAATTTGCTGATCGAGAATATCACCTTCAACAAAATCTAATTTTTTAGCTGCCAACGCTTGAACACGTGCTAAAGATTCGACAGAACTGTTGGACAAATTATCCAGTACAACAACCTCATGCCCTGCGCTCAAAAGTTGAATACAAGTATGTGAACCAATATAACCTGCACCACCTGTTACTAAAATTTTAGCCATTTGTTTTTCCTAATAATATGTGTAGTAAGCCTTGCGTTGAGCCATCTAAATCCGAAATATCCTTTCGATCACCATTTAATATTGGAAGTAGCTGATTGGCAATTTCTTTGCCTTTCTCTACACCCCATTGATCAAACGGGTTAATGTTCCAAAGCACGGACTGTACAAAAACTTTATGTTCATACATTGCGATCAACATGCCCAAACTATATGGATTTAGCTCTTGCAATAAAATGGTTGAACTTGGTTGATTACCTTCATATTGTTTATATTCCGGCAAATCTTGTACTTCTTGTTGATTTAAAGCTTGATTACCAAATGCCAGTAAGCGCGATTGAGCCAAACAATTGGATAAGGCCAAATGATGCTGTTCCAGTGGATGAGCAGCATCTAGAAAGATGTTACACCAATACACTTGATGCCCACATTCCGCCAAGAGTGCAGACATCACGCCTGCATAGAGGGTTTTTCCAAGGACTGCGACTTTCAAAATGTATTCCTGTTGTATAGGTTGATGCTGTTTATTTCATGGGGTTACTCTCTTTATTCAAGAGATTAGGAAAGATTTTTACATTTTATCCTTTCTTACATTAGATATCTTTCATAAATCAAGAAATCATCGTTATATTCATATTTAAATGGATATTGAAATTTCCTTCTCTTGCGCCATATATGGCTCACCTTTCTCAAAAGGGGAAGTTCGCACAAGCAAGGGCTTTGTTATGAACGTTCCTCCCTGAGCAAGAATTTAAGCACTGCTTTAAATTCTTGCGTAAGAAGGCAGGCGAGGAGGGATTTTCTACTTTTCCCCTTAATCACCTTTAAGATTCAATCTTTAACTCTTGAATCAAGGCTTTAAAATCATCGCTTAATTTTGGATGATCAAGTCCATAATGCAACACTGCTTTTAAGTAACCCAACTTGCTGCCACAGTCAAAAGTCTGACCTTGCATACGGTAAGCTTCCACCACACTATTTTGCTGCAACATGGCAATGGCATCGGTCAATTGAATTTCATTGCCTGCCCCTTTAGAGGTTTTTTCCAGCAAAGTCATAATTTCTGCAGGCAAGACATAACGCCCCACTACCGATAAATTAGAAGGTGCCGTGCCTATTGCAGGTTTTTCAACAATGTCCTGCATCACGATACTTTCACCTTCTGCTGGTGCTGCGGCTACATTGAAAATACCGTATTGATCGACCAGATGATCTGGCACTGCTTCAACCATAATCTGTGCGGCATGGCTTTGCTCAAAACGCTGAATCATACACGCCAAGTCATTTTGTGCAGCATCATCTTTAACCAATACATCGGGTAACAGCACTGCAAAGGCGTCATTCCCCACTACAGATTTAGCACATAAAACTGCATACCCTAAGCCTAAAGGTGTGGCTGACGTACACTCACGACACTGACATGCGCAGGTAAAATTTCGGTAATTTCTTTGAGCAAATCCAGTTTTTGTTTTTGTGCTAATGTAGTTTCTAGCTCAAAGTTACGGTCAAAGTAGTTTTCAATGGAGGCTTTAGAAGAATGGGGCACCAAAATAATTTGCTCAATCCCTGCTGCAACTGCCTCGCGTACTACATATTCAATGGCAGGACGATCGACCACGGTGACCATTTCTTTGAGAATGGCTTTACTGGCAGGCAGAAAACGGGTGCCTAAACCTGCAACGGGTAAAATAGCTTTTTTAATTATGATCTACTTCACACCTTTCCTATTTCTTTGCGCCCGAAAGCATCTTTACCCTCATCCCAGCCTTCTCCCAAAGGGAGAAGGAGTTTTTCAATATTAATTTAATAAGTTGATATCGATTATTTTTCATTCATGGATAAAGTCTATTGCTACTTGAGTCTAGTTCACCTTAATTTCTGTACCACTGATATAACCATCCACATAGTGTTCAAGCTGCGCCAAAGCCCAGTCAATATCGCTTTGAATTGCAGTTAAGTCATGCATACGCTCAAATACCAACAGCAATTCATCCAACGGATACATCTTTTCAAAAGAACGTAAAATACGACTGTGCTGGGTAATTTCGGTATTGTCTGAATCAATCAACAATTCTTCGTAGAGTTTTTCGCCTGGGCGTAAGCCTGAATATTGAATTTCAATATCACCTTCCTGACTGCCTGATTCTCGTACTTTTAAACCACTCAGTGCAATCATTTGACGGGCCAAGTCCTGAATGCGTACAGGTTCCCCCATATCTAACAGGAATACATCGCCCCCCTGACCCAAAGCGCCCGCCTGAATTACCAATTGTGAGGCTTCTGGAATGGTCATAAAGTAACGGGTTACTTCAGGATGAGTTACGGTAATTGGCCCACCTTTGGCAATTTGCTGTTTAAACAACGGCACCACCGAACCCGAAGAACCCAAAACATTCCCAAAGCGGACAATGCTGATTTGGGTCTGATCTTGCGCTTCCGCCATGGCTTGACAATACAACTCTGCCATACGTTTAGACGCCCCCATGACATTGGTCGGACGCACGGCTTTATCGGTAGAAATAAGCACAAAGGTTTCTACTCCTGTTTTGACTGCTGCATTTAAGCTAAATGCCGTCCCAATCGCGTTATTTTTCAAACCTGCCAATGGGTTACATTCTACCAAGGGCACGTGTTTGTAGGCAGCCGCATGGTACACGGTTTGAATTGCATACTGTTCCATCACCCTTTCTAGTTTGGCCTGATCAAGCACTGACCCTAAAATCGGGATAATCGTGACATCGCTATTTAAGCGTAATTCTTTGTCAATGCTATACAACGCAAATTCGGTCAGTTCATAAATCACCAAGGCTTTGGGTTTATTTTTGACAATTTGGCGACACAGTTCAGAACCAATGGAACCACCCGCGCCTGTGACCAAGACTATTTTGTTTTGAATATTTTTAGCCAACAGTTCGGGTACTGGCGGCACAGGGTCACGCCCGAGCAAGTCAATAATATCGACTTCCTGAATATCCGATACGCGAATTTCACCATCGACCAGTTTGGTCAGTCCTGGAATTTCGGTAATTTTAATATGTGCAGGTTCTAAAAATTTGACGATCTCGCTTTTACGCATGCGCCCGACAGAAGGCAACGCAATCAAAATTTCATCAATATGCTTTTTCGGCATGACTTTTAATGCTGTTTCTGCATCATAGACTTTTAAACGCCCCAATTGCTGCCCAGTGAGTGATGGATCATCATCAATAAACAACACAGGTAAGTGTTCATCTGAACTACATAAAGCCGCCGCAATTTGCTGCCCTGCATTGCCCGCGCCATAAATCGCGATGCGTTTTTTTTGTACATCGGCCTGTAAATAAGAACGCACGATAAAGCGAATAAAACCACGGCTAAACCAGACCCAAGCGAACATGAGAAAGCCAAACATGAGTGGAATAGACGTGGGAATAAAGGCATCGGTAAAATATGCCAACGCATACAACCCTGCCACAGTCAAAGCAGTACCCAACCCCAGCTTGAACATAAACAGTTCGCTATAGGTGCGCACAATAAAACGATACACCCCAAAAACAAACAACGATGCAACTGCAATCACACTTGCCCATACCGAACCAAAAGCCAAGTTGGGCACCACTTCTGCGCCTAAATCAAACTGGCGGATGGCATAACATAGCCAAAGCAAGACAGGAAATACACAAAAGTCCAGCACCATTAAAAATGCAAGTTTGACTAAGCGGGGGGATTCTACAGCAGGTTCGATAATGGATTTCATAAATATACAATTATTAATATTTGAATTTTAAAACACCGTATTACTTTAATGCAGAATACAGGTTCCAACCTCTAAAAATGAATGTGCGGCGATAGTTTGACCACCTGCAACTTTTACCCCCACGCTTAAATGGGCAAATTGCTCAATGACCACATCATGATCTAATAATGTACCAATATTTAAAATTACACCATCGTTGATCACAGTTTTACGACTAATTACACACCCTGCCATCACACTCACCCCTAGACCGATGTTAGCTGTTGGACTCACAACTGTTTTAGGATGAATCACCGAAGTCAATTCTATACCCAAGGCTCGCAAGGTCTGTTGCCATTGCTGCCGTAATGTATTATTGCCTACCGCCACAATCGCTTGAAGCTGAGTATTCTGCAACTGATTTAAATTGGCAATATTTGTCACAATGTTATATTCCGCCACATGCTGTGTTGCAGGCCAACGGTCATCGGCAAACATAATCTCTTGCCATTGTCCACTCAGTTCTGCAGCGTCTGCAACAGCTAAACCGTATCCACCTGCACCTAGAATTAACAAGCTGGGTTTATTAAGCATCGGGATGACCTGCCTTGAATTTTATAGCCACAATTAACAATGGTATATAGGCAATCAGTACTGCCAATTCAGGGTACGCCCATGCTTGTGTAACCGTTATATAAGCGATAGGAAATAACCACAATAGGTTAATCGCAGCAACCGCCAACGTCACGAGGGTATGACTCTCGCATTTACGCGATAAAATTTGATAGCTATGGCTTCGATGTGCATCATACATTTTATAGCCACTCAACACGCGTTTAATGAGGGTATATGTTGCATCGACCACAAATACACCTAGACAAATGATCCACGCACAAAACAGGGCTAAATTTTCTTTGAGGGCGATGAGCGCCAAAATACCCAAAGTGAGGCCGAGAAATCCGCTACAGGCATCGCCCATGAAAATTTTAGCCTTGGGAAAGTTCCACAGTAAAAAGCCAAATACACAGGCTGACAATAACCATAGAATGTCTGAGTTTAATGTGGTATTGAGTACATAATACAAAATGGCCATACTAACGACAGTAGTAATGGCTTCGACACTGGCAATGCCGTTAATTCCATCCATAAAGTTGTATAGATTGAGCAACCATACCAAAAATAACACTGCAATAATATTGGCGAGAAAGCCAAGTTGCAGACCATTAAAAGCTGTAACTTCGCTAAAGCCACCCAAGCTGATCACCACGCCAATGGCCACCAAGAAATGTACGGCTAAACGCAGCATGGAGTTAATATGTCCATGGTCATCTAAAAAACCAAGTAAAGCGATAACAAAACCTGCAGCCATAAGGGTTAAACCTATATGTACTGTCAGCTGCTGGCTATACATTAAAATAATCAAAGCCAATAAGTAGCTACATACGACCGCAACACCGCCACCTCGCGGCGTAGGTACACTGTGAGAACTACGTTCATTGGGATTGTCTATAATATTTTTCTTTAGGGCGTAATGCCGCATATAACCTGTGAATAGTAATGTCAGTATAAAAAATACGATGCTCAGTGCAAAAATTGACATACGTGAATTACTCTTTCATTTTTAAATAGTTTCGGCCCGCTTGTAGCATGGCTTGCTGGGTAGTAAGAGGGGCTGTCCAACCCAACAACTTCTGAGCTTTGGTCGTATCGACTTCTAGTGACTCAAATAACTGCTCATAGAGTTTAGATTTGCCAATACATGCTGCTCCTAATTTTATAAGCGGTTGTGGGAGATAAATAAAACGTGCTGGTTTTCCCACGCCCTGCTTTAAGTATTGCACCAGCTCACGTGTAGAAATACGACTTTGATCTGCTACTAGAAATGTTTGATTGGCTGCATTTGGATGTTCAATACAGGTTTGAATAAAGTCTACCAAATTTTCAAGTGCAACAAAGCTACGTTTATTTTTTGTGCCTGCAAAAGGCAAAGGCAGATTGGTTGCAACCAATTTAAGCAGTCGAGCAAAGTTACCCGGAGCATGGGCTGCATAAACCAAGGGTGGGCGAATAATAACTAATTCTGTGTCTGACCCGGCAAATAGTTTTTTAAGTTCTTGTTCGGCTTCGAGTTTAGAAACCGCATAATCTGCATGAGGTTGGGGCAGGGCATCTTCTGTAAATGGCTGCTGCAATGTCACTGCACCATTTACACCAATAGAACTCATAAATATGAAGCGTTTAACTTTTTTGTCTAAAGCCTGACGCGCTAATTGCAAAGTGCCTTCCACATTTACTTTACGGAATTCGCTCAATGGGTCTGTTGTTTGTTCATTTAGAATATGAGCGCGACCTGCTAAATGAATAATGACGTCTATATTGGCAGGTAAGTCTGCTGCAAAAATATTAGCAGCAACAAGTTGTTGGATATTTGCAGAAAGTACATGATTCTGAGTGCGGACTAAAGCAATCGTGTCATACACACTACTCACCCGTTCAGTCAGAGCTGTACCTACAAATCCTGTTGCACCTGTGATTAAAACTCTCATTATTTTAAAGACCGCTTTGATAATACTTGAGTATAGACATCCAATGTTTTATGCAACATTGTGTTAAAATTAAATTGTGTTTCATACAAATGACGACTGTTATCACCTAATTGTAGACGCAAATTTTTATCCACAATTAGTTCTTGAAGTGACTGAACTAAAATATCAATATCCCCTTTAGGAATAAGATATCCATTTTTAGAACTAACACTTTCCTTTACCCCTCCCACATCAGAAGCAATAATAGGTAAAGATGTACTCATTGCCTCCAATATAGTCAAAGGAAAGCCTTCATAATTTGAAATTAATACAAAAATGTCAGCCAGATTCAGAAACTCTTTTACTTTAAAACTTTGACCATGAAAAATGATTTTTGAATTAAGATTTTCATGGGTAGCCAATTCTTGACATTTTTTAAGATTTGGCCCATCACCTAAAAAATCAATTTTCCAATCTAAATTTTTTGGCAATTTAGATAAAGCTTCTATAAGGAAATATTGATCTTTAGGATCTTCAAATCTAGCAACCATAATCAAATTAACAACAGAGTTATTTTCTTTATGTACAAATATTCGATCTGAATTCGCGATATCTGGCACCCCATTATGAATAGTTGTAACTAGATCTGGTGTACCAACCTTATATTTAAAACCATGTTGTCTATCATATTCTGAAACAGTAATAATATGATCTGAAAATTTAGTTAGGAAATTTTCTAATTTAGAATATATTTTTTGTCTTCTAGGGCTAACACCATCTGTAAAAGCCCACCCATGAGCTGTAAAAACCACAGGCAAACCTAATGTCTTAGCAGCTAAACGCCCTAACAAACCAGCTTTGCTTGAATGACAATGCACAATATCAGGCTTTATTTTGCTCAAATACTTTCTTATTTCTAAAAAGCCCAATAAGTCATGGGTAGGAGAAATTTCTCTTTTTAAATGCTTTAAAGAACTAAATTTTATATTGTTTTTTTCTAATTCTGTAGTAAAAGCACCCTTACCACCAACTAAAATATGTACATTATGCTTTTTTTGAACAATCCCTTTTGCTAAATCTAAAAGATGTACACTCGCACCTCCTAATACATCTGATCTAGTAATAATATAAACAATATTCATAGTATATTAACCTTTAGACTAATTTAAGTTTATCTAAATTAGAATAGAACTCAGAAGACAAGTCATTATTGACAGCAATAGATCTAGATTTCAAAATATAATCAAAGCCAAAAAAATTAACTAAAATAATCAATCTCAGAATTTTAATATATTCTAAAGAAGCATTAAATATAGATAAAAATGGATTAACTTTAATAAATTTTAAATAACTTTTAGCACTAAATTGATAGCTACTTAAAATTTTACTATAATTGTTTGATATATACTCATCATAAACATATCCAACAAAATCAAGTTGAGCGTATTTACGTCCTAACATAATTCTGCGCAGAAAATCTGTGTCCTGACCTAATTTAAAATTAACATCATAAACATTATTACCAACAATATTAGCTCTAAACATACTACTAGCATGAGGTATTGGTACTTTGCGAGGTTTATCAAAGCTATATATCTTATTATTACCTATTCCTCTAACAGCAACACAATCATTATCCTTTTGGATGATCATCCCACAAGAGACGATATCAACATCTATATTTTTTTTAAAAAAATCGACCTGTTTTTCTAATTTATCATGATAATACCAGTCATCTGCATCTAGCATAGCATATAACTCACCATTGCATTTTTGCATTGCAAACTTTCGTGCTAAGCCTCGACCTTTATTAGTTTCAAATGAATACAATTTTATTCGGCTATCTTTAAAACCTTTAATAATTTCTACCGTATTATCAGTAGAACCATCATTAATAATAATACACTCCCAATTAGTGTAAGTTTGATATAATAAAGATCTGATTGCTTTAGCAATTGTCATTTCTGCGTTATAGGCAGGAATCATAATCGAAACAAGAGGATTTTTCATATTATACCTTATTTAAGACTTGAATCATTCCTTGAGTATTTTTCTCAGGATGAAAATAGTTTTCACTGAATAAAAATGCATTAGATACAATATTTTGGTACAAATCTTCATCTTCTATTAATTTTTTTAAGTTACCAAAAAGTTGCTCTGAATCATCTATATCAAATAACATGCCTGTTTTATTATGCGTAATAGCTTCAGGAATACCACCTACAGGAGTAGCACAGACAGGAACCTTATGTATCATTGCTTCTATTACTGACCGAGGAAAACCTTCCGTATGACTAGGTAAAACAACAATATGACATTGAACAATATCTTCAATTAGATTATCACGCCATCCTATAAAATGAACATTATTTTCCAATTGATATTTAGTAATTAAATCATTTAAATATTTTAAATAGCTATCATCAAATCCCGTAGCAATTACACCTGGGATTAATAAATCTACTTCTATATTTTGCTGCTTTAACTTATTAACAGCTTCAATAGCTATATGTTGGCCCTTTTCTTCTGTCAATCGAGCAGCAGCTAAAATAAGTTTAATCTTTTTATATTTTGCTAAACTAGTACTTTTATTAGGCAATGAGAATCTTTCCAACTCGATGCAGTTGGGTATGAAACTTAAATGCTGATGTGGTACACCAGCATTTTTTAAATTTTCTATAGCTACCTTCGAATGAGCTACAACGTGGGATGTATCATTTACAAGAGAATTGACAAATCTTTTTGGCAATTGTTCTGGTATACCTTCTCCACGAAAATAGAGAATAATTTTGAAATTTATGATTTTTTGTATAATTTTCAGAAAAAATAAAGATTTCTCATTATTAACAATGATAATTTTCGGTTTTTTCTTACTTATAATTTTTCTTAAATTTACTAAAATATTAATATATGTAAAAGATTGAGAAAGTATAGATAATATTCTTCGGATGGGTTTTCCATTATATCCAATCGTCATTTTTTTATATTTTTTTAATAGAATATGATGATCTAAATTATATTCTTTAGCTTTATTTGAATATTCTGTGCAGTTACCATATACATCAATAACTCCTACTTGATATCCAGCATCTTTTAAACGTGACATTAGGTATAAACTACCTTGAGGTGCACCTCCAAAATTTACAGTAAAGTCAAAAAAATATACTCGCATATTACCTACCTAAAACTTATTTTCTTTTTATCAAAAAAGTAAATAAGTGTTAATGGAAAAAAGATGAATAAAATATTATTAAAAAAACTACTATAGAAGCTACCTAAATTCAACATAAAAACCAATGAAAGATTTATAGATAGATAGGTAAAAACATATTTATACCCAATAAACCTTACACTTTTACTTAGCCTCTCAAAATAAAGAGCAATTGCCATAAAGATAGGAGAATATAAAAAAAGTCCAATATAACCAAAATGAAACAATCCACTTATACTCAACGGAACAATCTGATCAGCCCAAGACTTATGCCCATAAATCATCTCATTGAATTTAACATTTGTTTTATAATCTTCTAATGCAAATTTAGATAAAACAGGGATATTCTGTATAGTATCGTTCACTATATATAGTACATTATTATTAATATATAGATAATCGTATGCATCTAAACCAATAGCAATATTACCAAATCCTGAAAAGTAAGCATTAATTGATCTAGCTGTCAATACAGCATCACTAGTCGCTTCATTTCCATATCTTGAAAACTTTGCTAGAGTAGCAGTTAAAAGAATAAAAAATACTACAGGTAATGAAAAATATATAACTTTATTTACTTCTTTTTTATCCATGAAAGAGCTGAGCATTGCAAACATAACAGCCATATTTAGCAAAATACTAAAACGGCTAACACCCAATATAAATAAACCAGAAAAAATAATTAATATTCCATAAAGCCATTTTTTCAAATCATAACTTATTATTTTTGAATTAAAAATCTTACTAAAACAATAAAGCAACAATAAAACCTTAAAAAGATTGAATAATAAAATTCCGACAATATTGTAAGACAACTCCTCCCCTTCCGTTATATACTTATCAACAAAACTATCTAAATTCCATATAGCATTAACCTTAACCAATGCTCCACTTAAATAAATAAAAGAAAAAATTAACACCAATAAAATTGGAATAAAATATAAACCTTTAAAAAAATATGGTTTAAAATCTGATGTTGAATTAATATTTTTTTGAAAAGAAAAAAATAAAAAAATAAGATAAACAAAAAATAATTCAAAAATCATAATAAATATAGCTATATTTATTTTTTTAGATTGAATCCCTATAATATCGGGATCTACTAAAAATAGAACAGGTAAAATTAAGTATCTAACAACCCCTTGAGCTAAAAAAATCTTAAAAACAAAACTATCACTAAATTTTCTATTCAAATTTAAAAATATTAAATTCAAAAATAAAAAAGATATAGGCAGTAACTCTAAGTAATATTCAGAAGGATAAAATAGTGTAAATGATATTGATACTATACTTAGTACTAACAATATAACTGTCATTTTCATTAACTATTAAACCCCTAAAACATTAAATATAAAAAATGATAGAAAAACCTAAGATTTTTCTATCATTTGAGAAATAGTCCATGCTTGTGCATCAAACTTTTCATTATGCCAATTTAAATTATCATCCCAATAGCCTGGGCATTTATCATATGCTTCCATAGCATATCCATAACTTATTTCTACAACTAATGGTGAACCATCTTTGTCAATTACAAAATCAAAAGCTACAGAACTACATTGAAGTTTTTTATTAATGTGAAAAGCGAGCTCAACAATATTTACATCTATCTGTAAATGATCATATACTATATTACCACTCCCAGATGCTCTAAAATCATTATCTCTGACCATTCGTTTAATTGCAAAAGCTTTATCACCTACAACAATTACACGAATATCACTATTATTATTTGGAATAAATTCTTGAAAATAAATATAACCACGTTCTAGATATTGCTCATTTCCAAATTTAGTACCGATAAATAATCTAATTAAACCTTTAATAATCCCGAATAAGCCTTCTTGACCTGATTTAAATTTTCTAAACTTTTCTTTTAAATTTTCATATCGGTCAAATTGAGCAAAGCCTTTACCAAAAGCTTTATTAATTAGTCTTATAGCTTCATTTTTATTCTTAGCTAGTCTTACATTTGATGACCCAGCACCTCCTTTAAGTTTAAAAACTTTAGGATAATCTGTATTATTTGCCCATTCTAAAGCTTTTTCTTTATCATAAAATACATAGCTTGGTACTAAAGGGGCGTTAATTGCTTCTAATAAATACTTTTGCGCAACTTTATCATCGAAGTGCCATCCGGTTCTGAAGTCTGGAAAAACTTTAATTCCAGCATGTTCTAGAGCAAATAATATTCTTTTAGCCGTTAGCACATCTTTATATTGCGCATGATGATGATGCCACAAAAAAGCATCACAATCTGCAAGCTGCTCAATAATATTATTATCAAAAGCATTTACAAGTTTAAATTCTATAGCATTTTTTTCACAATAATTTATCCAACGTTCAGAAAAACTACCTGATCTATGATGTATGGCAATTTTCATTTACTTAAATCTCTCCGTTGAATACATTTAGCTTTATACATAATAGACAAACCTAAAATAGCTCTAGTTAATGTAATTGTAATAGCTGCACCTAAAAACCCATAGAAATAGATTAATGGAAAACAAGCTAGAAAACCGATAATCGAACTGCTTATAGTAATATTTCTTAATAGTCTTTCATAACCATGAATAATTAAATAATTAAGACCATATGTATTACTCAGAGTAAGAAATATTAAAGAGCAGGCCATAATTTGTAAAACCAATATTGATTCATAAAATTCTGGTGTAAAGAAAAACTTGATAATATATGGCGCTAATATAATTAAAAAAACAGTGCTAAAAACTGTCACTATAATATTTATTTTTTCATATACATGATGTTGATTTGATTTTCGAGATAATAGAGGAAAAAAAACACGAGAAATGATCCCAATGAATTGTTGGACAATTCCTGCAAACTTAGTTCCCGCATCTAACAATCCATTAGCTACACTTCCACCCCAAAAACCAAGTAATATGGAAGAAAAACTATTATAAAAATTTGGCACAATATTATTAATAAAAACATCTTTACTATTTTTAATAGTCTGAAACACTTTATTAAAATTAGGTTTTAAAACCTTAACTTTAAATTTAAAAACAATTAAATAGAAAGAAATAACACCAACTAAAATAGATCCTAAACTTAAAAATAGAGGCTGTAAAATAAAATCAGATTTTTCTTTAACAAAGATAAAAATACAAAATGTAAATACTAATTTAGAGATTAAATCAAAAATTGTAATAAACTTCATTCTTTCAATTGCTTGAAAGAACCAATCTGCAAATAAAATTTTTGCCGGTACGAGCATAAATGTTATAAATAATAATATTTGATTTTCTTTTAAATAAGGAATAAACTCAGTAAGAATAAAAAGTATAATAAAAGAAACTAATGCAAGTAAGCTTTTAGCCCATAATACATTAGAAAAAATTTCTGAAACTTTTTCTAAACTATCTCTATTACGAGCTACATCACGGGTCGCAGTATAACTAAATCCCCAATCAGTAATAGTCTGAAACCAGACTACTACTGCCGCTGCAAAAGCAATCTTCCCAAAGCCATCCACACCAATGACTTTTGCTAAATAAGGAATAGTAAGCAATGGAAAAATGTAACCTGTTATTTGCATTATCATTAGATAACCAAAGTTACGGGCTAAAGCTTTACTATCTTTATTGGCACTGAAACGATTTTTAAGTGCCTTAATTTTACCTAACATCATTTACTTACTAAAATTAATATACCAAGGCATTGCTTGGTCTATCCCTTGTGCAATGACAAATTTTGGCGCATAACCTAGTAAACTTTTGATTTTTTCTACACTTGCTTGTGAATGGCGTACATCACCCGCACGGAAATCACGATAAACTGGCTGCTTTTCATAAATCACACCATTTTCATTTAATGCAGCTTTAATGGCATTAAATAAATCATTTAAAGTGGTACGGTCACCTACTGCAACATTATAAACCTGATTTTTAGCTTCATCTTGTGCTGTTGCAGCTAAAATATTGGCTTGTACCGTATTTTCAATAAAACAGAAATCACGACTGGTTTCACCGTCTCCATTAATAAAGACATCATCACCCGCAATCATGGCTGCGGTCCATTTTGGAATGACTGCAGCATAGGCACCATTTGGGTCCTGACGCTTGCCGAAGACATTGAAGTAACGCAAACCAATGGTTTTAAAGCCATAAGTACGAGCAAAAACATCGGCATACAGCTCATTGACATATTTGGTCACAGCATATGGTGACAATGGATTGCCGATATTTTCTTCAATTTTAGGCAGTGCCGGATGGTCACCATAAGTTGAACTGCTGGCGGCATAGGTAAAGCTTGAAACTTTGGCATCACGCGCAGCGGTGAGCATATTCAAGAAACCGCTGATATTAGCTGCATTGGTGGTAATCGGGTCAGCAATGGAACGCGGTACAGAACCTAAAGCAGCTTGGTGCAATACATAATCCACACCTGCACATGCCATCTGGCAGTCTTCGAAGTTACGGATATCCCCTTCATGAAACTTGAAGTTTACCCATTGTTCAGGTGTCACCAAAGACTGAACTTCATCTAAATTATGCTGATGACCAGTAGCAAAGTTATCTAGCCCCACCACATTTTGATTAAGTTTTAATAGGGTTTCTAAAAGGTTAGAGCCAATAAAGCCTGCAACTCCTGTGACTAACCAAGTTTTAGGATTTTGCTTTAATTGCTCACATACAGTTTGATATTGGCTCATGCTTATAGTCCCTATAAATTACAGACGAATGTCAGATTCTGATTGGTCAAGTACGTATTTTAGGTCATAAAGTACATGTGCAGACTTACCAAGTGCGCGAATTGCATCTACCCCCATAACTTTAAACTGCTCATGTGCTACAGCTAAAATTACCGCATCATATTGGCCATTTTTTAGACGAGAAACAGGTGTAATGCCATATTCATGTTCAGCTTCTGCACTGTCCACCCAAGGGTCATAAACATCAGTTTGTATATGATATTCTTGCAACTCATGCACGATATCGATAATTTTGGTATTTCGAATATCAGGGCAATTTTCTTTAAAACTCAAGCCAAGCACCAAAACTTTAGCACCCTCTACCTGAATTTTTTTCTTGATCATACCTTTAACAAGCTGAGTGACAACATAAGCACCCATCGCATCATTTAAACGACGACCCGCTAAAATAATTTCAGGGTGATAACCAATTGCTTGAGCCTTATGTGTCAAATAGTACGGATCAACGCCAATACAATGACCACCTACTAAACCAGGACGGAAAGGTAAGAAGTTCCACTTTGTTCCAGCTGCCTGAAGTACAGCCTCAGTGTCAATTCCCATCTTATTAAAAATTACTGCCAACTCATTAATTAAAGCAATATTGACATCACGTTGGGTATTTTCAATGACTTTTGCAGCTTCAGCTACTTTAATACTGGTTGCTTTATGCGTACCTGCTTCAATAATCAAATTATATACTTCATCAACATAATCAGCGACTTCAGGTGTTGAACCAGAGGTGATTTTTAAAATATTGGTGACGCGGTGTAATTTATCGCCCGGGTTAATACGCTCAGGGCTATAGCCTGCAAAAAAATCTTGATTGAATGTTAAGCCTGAGTTTTTCTCTAAAACAGGAATACAGACTTCTTCAGTTGCACCTGGATATACCGTTGATTCGTACACCACGATATCGCCCTTTTGCAGCACTTTTGCAATGCTTTCTGAAGCTTTAACTAATGGAGTTAAATCCGGCTGCTTAAATTCATCAATTGGTGTTGGCACAGTAACAATAAAAAAGTTACAAGATTTAAGATCTTCTAAATTTGCGCTATATGTTAAATGTGTAGATTGTACTAATTCTTCTGGAGATACCTCGAGCGTATGGTCCTGCCCGGAACGCAGCTCATTAATTCGTTTTTGGTGAATATCAAAACCCACTACAGGTACTTTTTTACCAAATTCAACAGCTAGTGGTAAACCCACATAGCCCAACCCAATTACAGCAATTTTTAGTTCCGAGAGTTGCAACATTCCAGAGCCTTATAATTTATGATTTAATCATGTGAAAAACGCCTCATAATATAGCAGAAATCGCCCTTATATTTTTCGGGAATTATTATTTTTCGTAATCGAAAATTATAACTGCAAAATTAAACGTTTATTTTTTAACCAATATATTAATATTTGATTTTTAACACCAATTACTTAAATGAATTTATTATGTATTCATTAACATATATGTGTTTTATTTCACACAATAATCATTACACTGTAGCAACACATTTTGACAGCAAATCCTAGGATGTTGACTTTACATAGTATAAAATGCTGCGTTATATATTTTAAAAATCAGGCGATTGCCTTTTTTACAATTCAATTATTTTTATAAGTAGGATTTCGAGTGAGTTACTATCGTTATAGCTTCTTGTTAGCACTCAGTTTAGGTATGACGGGTTGTGCAATCACATCAGGTCTTCAAACATATGATTTACCAAAAGAAGGTATTTTCCAAACAGATCTAGGTTCAACTGTAAATGTCATCAAATTATCACAAGACAATTTAGCAGCCGTTCAACCCGCACAGATTAATCAACAAAATTTTGCTCACCTTTTCAATCAACAACAACAACAATATCGATTAAATTCTGGTGATATTTTATCTATTTATTTATGGGCGTACCCTGAAATTACACCACCCACAAATACAATAAGCAATGAGGAAGCGATTAAATCAAACGGTTACCAAATCGACCAAAATGGTTATATTCAATTCCCGATTATTGGCCGATATAAAGCTGCCGGAAAATCCCTAACAAAAGTCAATCAGGAGTTACGTAGCCAACTTGCCCGCTATTTAAAAACTCCAGATGTGATTGTTCGCGTTCTTTCCTACCAAGGCCAGCGTTATTCTGTCCAAGGTAATGTAATGAAGGGTGGTCAATTTAATCTCACCGACCAACCTACCAGCGTATATACTGCACTTGGTCTTGCTGGCGGTGTGAATACGCAATTTGGCGATAATACGTCTATTACCTTGGTACGCCAAGGACAAACTTACAACTTAAATAGCATTCAGTTAGAAAAGGCTGGCTATTCACTACATAATCTACTCATACAGCCTAACGATACAATTTATGTCAATTCACGCGAAAATCAGAAAATTTATGTAATGGGTGAATCTGGTAAAAATCAATCCCTACCAATGCGTGATCAAGGAATGAGTTTAAGTGACGTCTTGGGCGAAAGTCTTGGGGTAAACTCGCTTTCTGCAAGTCGAGGTAAAATCTACGTAGTACGTAGTGATATGAATAGTCCGATGACCGAAATTTATCATTTGGATTTAACCAGTATTGGTGACTTTGGACTCGCAAACCAGTTCAGAATGCGTAGCAATGATATTGTATATGTTGATGCATCTGGTTTAGCTCGTTGGCAGCGTGTGATCAATCAGGTGATTCCTTTCTCAAATATGATCTATAACATCGACAGAATGGGTCAATAATGTTATTTAAAAATATTCTGGTGGTGTGTGTAGGTAATATTTGCCGAAGTCCTATGGCAGAATATCTTCTGAAAAAGAATCATCCCGATCTGAATATTTATTCAGCGGGAATCTCAGGCATGGTTGGACATGCAGCAGATGAAAAAGCTCAATACTGTATGCAAAAAATTGGCATCGATATGAGTGGACATATTGCCCAAAAATTGAATGCTGAACTGATCAAGAAATCAGATTTAATTTTAGTCATGAGTTCAAATCAACAAAAGCATATTGAACAAACGTGGCCATTTGCAAAGGGCAAGACCTTTCGTTTAGGACATTGGCAAGGTAAAAATGTGCCTGACCCATACCAGCACGATCAAGCCTTTTTTGACCAGACCTCAGAACTGATCCAATCTTGCGTTGCAGATTGGACTAAACAAATTTAACTTTTGATGTACGATTATGAGCCAAAATACCAATACAGAAGATACAATTGATTTAAAAGAATTATTTTTCTCTCTGATTGCACAGTGGAAGTTAATTGCTCTATGTGTAATTTTAAGTCTTGTTTGCGCCTTACTTTATCTTAGAACCACCCCCGACACTTATGCAGTCAATGCTTTAGTACAGGTCGAAGAGAATAAAGGGGCTTCTGCTGCGTTGTTAGGTGATCTTTCTAATATGATTGATCAAAAACAACCCGCCCAAGCAGAAATTGAGATTCTTAAATCACGCTTAGTTCTAGGTACCGTGATTCAAAACTTACATCTCGATCTAAAAATTTCAGGTACTGAAAATTCTTTCACTGATCGCTTATTTTCACCGCATGAATATGCCACCGAATATAAAAATAAATCAGTCGTTTTCAAAGATAATGAAAAAAGTTTTGAAATCCGCCAATTTGATATCCCTGCGCAATATCGTGACAAAAACCTTAGTGTACAGTTTCAAGAAAATAAATTTTCTTTAATTGATCTTCAGACTGAGCAAACAATTTTAACAGCACCATTGAACCAAAAAAGCTCTTTGCGTACAGCAGAAGGCCTTTGGGAAATCTCAATTTATAGCAAAGATCAATTCAAAGATGACTATTTAATTCAAAAACAGTCTTTACCTGCCGCAGTTGACAGTATTTTGGCAAATTATTCTGTTGCTGAAAAAGGTAAAATGACGGGCGTGCTTGGCCTTAACTATCAAGGCCAAGATAAAGAACATATTACAAAAGTTTTAAATGCCATTTTAGCAGCCTACAGCCATCAAAATATTGAAAGACGTTCGGCTGAAAGTGCACAAACTTTAAAATTTTTGGATGAACAACTCCCTGAACTGAAACAACAACTTGATGTCGCAGAACGTGAATTTAACAAATTCCGTCAAGAGTTTAATACCGTCGATGTAACCAAAGAATCTGAACTATATTTAACTCAAAGCGTCACTCTTGAAACTCAAAAAGCTGAATTAGAGCAAAAAGTTGCTGAAGCTTCTGCGAAGTACACTAGTGAACATCCAGTGATGCAGCAAATGAATGCCCAATTAGGTGCAATCAATAGCAAAATTGGTGAACTGAATACTACCTTAAAAAAATTACCAGACTTACAGCGTCGTTATTTACAGCTCTATCGTGAAGTTGAAGTCAAGCAACAACTGTACACTGCTCTACTTAACTCTTATCAACAATTAAGTATTGCCAAAGCTGGTGAAATTGGCAATGTCCGTATTGTGGATACTGCTGTAGAGCCGATTAAACCGATTGCGCCGAAAAAACTACAAATCTTGATACTTTCAATTTTCCTCGGTGGTTTCCTCGGTACATTACTTGCACTACTACGTAACATGCTTCGCTCAGGAATTAAAGATTCTTCAGAAATTGAAAATAATCTGGATCTTCCTGTTTATGCCACTGTGCCACGTTCCCCTGTTCAAGAAAGTCGCATCAAGTTACTGAAGAAGAAAAAGACCATTCCTGTACTTGCGGTTAAAAATAGCGATGATATTGCAATTGAAAGCCTGCGCAGTATGCGTACTGCCATTCACTTTGCACTGACATCTGCAAAAAATAACCTGATTATGATTTCGGGGCCAGCACCAGAAGTTGGTAAATCGTTTATTTCAACCAATTTAGCTACGATTCTTGCGCAAAGCGATAAACGTGTTTTAATTATTGATGCCGATTTACGTCGTGGTTATTTGAACAAATACTTCAATCATGACAACCAACCAGGTCTTTCTGAGTATTTAAATGGCCAGCGTGATCTAGACAGCATCATTAAAACCACTGAAATTCCAAATTTGAGTGTGATTACTCGTGGTAAAAGCCCTTCTAATCCATCTGAGCTTTTAAGTTCTGGTAAATTCAAAGAATTCTTAGATTTGATTTCACCAATGTTTGATCATGTGATCATTGATACCCCTCCTGTACTTGCGGTGACAGACGGTATCATTATTTCGCAATATGCTGGTGTAAATTTGGTGATTGCTCGTTATGCGAAAACTCAGTTGAAAGAACTAGAGTTAACCGTGAACCGCTTTGAACAAGTGGGTGTGAAGGTCAATGGTATTATTCTAAACGACATTCAACGTAGCTCAGCTGGTTATGGTTATGGCTATAACTATTCTTATGGTTATAAAGCTTCAAAAGACCAAGACTAATTCAAGCCTATTCAAAAAAGCCACCGAATACGGTGGCTTTTTTTATGTGCGAAATTTATGTTGCATGCATCATTCTGTATAAAAAATGTTTTATATATTCATACCGTTATAGTATAAAAATAAGAACATGACTATGATGATCTTTCCTGCACCTTACCTGATCGTAGAGATAGGTAAGCGCTGAACAGGAAAAGTCTGCTAGAATTTCAGCAACTTTTTACATATAAAATAATTGTGGGAAAATATATGAGTAAGGCCCTACCTATCGCTGTCGCTGTATTACTCGGCGGTGCCGCACTTGTTCCTGTTTACTATGCAACTAAAACGCCTGCTACGCAATCAGCAACATCAACTCAACCAGCTGCAAATGCTTCTGCTGTCGCTAAAATCAGTTATGCACTTGGTTATGAAGTTGCCCATCAAACGCCTCCAGAATTAGATATTGATAGCTTTGTCACTGGCGTTCGTGCAGGCCATGCTCGTGCAAAACCTGCATATACTGAAGAAGAATTACAAAAAGCATATGCTGAGTTCCAGCAAGAAATGCAAAACAAACAACTTGAAAGCAATAAGCAAGCACAAAGTAGCAGCGATAATTTCTTAACAGAAAACAAAAGCAAAGCTGGGGTTAAAACTACAGCTTCTGGTTTACAGTACCTAACAACGAAAGAAGGTACAGGTAAACAACCGCAAGCCACATCAGTTGTTAAAGTTCACTACACAGGTAAGTTAGTGGATGGCACTGTATTTGATAGTTCAGTACAGCGCGGCGAGCCAATTGAATTCCCACTGAATCAAGTGATTCCGGGTTGGACTGAAGGTCTACAGTTAATGAAGGAAGGCGGCAAAGCCACTTTATATATTCCTTCAAACCTAGGTTATGGTGCTCAAGGTGTTCCAGGAACGATTCCACCGAACAGTACTTTAATTTTTGATGTAGAACTCATTGAAGTTAAATAATAAAACCGGTACAGGAGAGCTTTTCGCTCTCCTGCTTTATTTTGAGACTCGGTCATGAAATTACAGATCAGTATGTTATGTTTGGCACTCTGCTCAAGCACTGTATTTGCCAAAGATGTCAGTAATAAAAGTAGTGCTGCAGAACAAGTGGGTTATAGTTTTGGTTATTTAATGGGACGCAGTAATGCTGAATCCATTAAGGATTTGGATATTGATGCATTTGTTGCAGGTTTAAAGGCAGCTTCTAAAGGTCAAGCTTCGTCATTAACAGATGAAGAAATGACCCGTGCCTTAACCCAATATAAAAAGCAAACCGAAGCGAAACAACTGATTGAACTGAAGCAAAAAGCGGATGCGAATGCCACCATTGGTGCCGCTTTCCTTGCTGAAAATGCCAAAAAACCGGGCATTCAGGTCACGAAATCTGGCCTGCAGTATCAAGTCATTCAAGCTGGCAAAGGTAAGTCACCCAAAGCAAATTCAACAGTGAAAGTTCACTATGAAGGTCGCTTAATTGATGGTACTGTTTTTGATAGTTCAATTGCACGCAACCAACCTGCGATGTTCCAAGTGAGTCAAGTCATTCAGGGTTGGACAGAAGGTCTACAGTTGATGAAAGAAGGTGCAAAATATCGCTTCTTCATTCCTGCCAATTTGGGCTATGGTCAAATTGGTTCAGCAGACGTCATTGAGCCAAATAGCACGCTGATTTTTGATGTAGAGCTCATTGAAGTTCTCCCGAAATAACAATACTCTCTTTAGGAGCATCGACAAATCTCGGTGCTCCTCAATATTTCTTCTTTCCATTATTTTCTTTTACAATTTTTTTGATTGATTTGACTTAAAATTCACATTGATATCTTATATTTATTTCACAAAAACCAATTTCCCTTTATCTTAAGTCTTCATTAACTGCGTAGCCGCACATAAGGATTTGACCATGACCGTTAAAATTAAGACGCGCGAAATTCAATATACAGCAGCGGATGGAACTCAACTTTTTGGCTATTTTGCCGCACCAGAGTCAGACACTGCGATCGCAGGTGTATTAGTTGCCCCTGAATGGTGGGGACGCAATGAATATACCGAACAACGTGCGCGTGAATTGGCAGAACAAGGCTATGCTGCTTTCGCTTTGGATATGTATGGTGACAAAAAAGTCACCACAGATGCCAAGCAAGCTTATGAATGGATGATGCAGACTTTTGATCATGCCAACACCATTGTGACCCGCGCGTCTGCTGCATTAAACACTTTGGCACAGCAAAAAGAAGTAAATGCAGATAAACTCGCAGCTATAGGCTTTTGCTATGGCGGAAAAGTCGTGCTGGATTTAGCTCGTTCAGGTGCTGCATTAAAAGCTGTGGTGACCTTCCATGCAACACTTGCTACAGCGACTCCTGCACAAACAGGACAAGTCCAAGCAGAGATTTTAGTGCAACATGGTGAGCTCGACTCGATGGTGAGCTTAGATGATGTTGCGACCTTTAGAAATGAAATGGATGCTGCCCAAGTGCAGTATCAAATCAATATTTTTGAAGGCGCAAAACACGGCTTTAGCAACCCGATGGCGGATGAACGTGCCAAAGCCAACGGCGTAGATTTAGCTTATAACGCTGCTGCAGAACAACAAAGCTTAGCGGCCATGTATGCCTTGTTAGCACGCCAGCTTAGTTCTTAAAGCGCTAAGAACCAATACCAATATTTAATTTATAAAAATGAGGAGAGCACAATGACAGAACTCAATTGTCCATATTGCAATTTTGACGAATATGACGTTATTGCAAAAAATGATTTTGGTGTTGTACTTCCTGAACCACATACACTGTCTAAAGGGCATGCTGTCATTGTCCCGCTACGTCATGTTGGTTCATTTTTTGAAATTACTGATAAAGAACGTAAAAGTTTAATGTCCTTACTTGAACAAGCGCGTAATGAATTAAATTTACGCTATCAACCCACTGGCTTTCATATTGGGTTTAATGATGGACAAGTTTTTGGCGAAGCCACTGAACATGTGCATATTCACATTATTCCACGTTATGAAAACCAAACATTGGCGCTCGATACCCGCTGGGGCTTTAAAAGCTAAACTTTAAATTTACACTCACTAAGGAGCCTCGGCTCCTTTTTTGATGGCCACTATTTTTGCATTTCCCCTGATATACAGTTTTCGTTTTGAACAAAAAGAATGACTATTGAAAGATGTATACTAGGCAGGTTTTTTCAATTTTGACTGTATTGCATGTTTAACTTTTCTGATGCCCTTCTTGACTGGTTTGATGTCCATGGTCGTCATGACTTACCGTGGCAAGTGAAGGATGACCCTTACAAAGTATGGGTTTCAGAAATTATGCTACAACAGACTCAAGTCAAAACCGTCTTACAATATTTTGATCGATTTATTCAACGGTTTCCGACTGTTGAAGATTTAGGCCATGCCTCTTGGGATGATGTGGCGCCCTATTGGGCTGGCTTAGGCTACTATGCACGGGCTCGGAACTTACACAAAGCCGCGGGTATTGTTGCACGTCAGGGACATTTTCCAAGCAATCTTGAGCAGTGGATGGAACTACCGGGCATCGGCCCGTCTACCGCGGGTGCGCTGATGTCTTTAGGTTTAAGACAATATGGCGTGATTATGGACGGCAACGTCAAGCGTGTATTGTCTCGTTTCTTTGCTATTGAAGATGATTTATCGAAACCTGTACATGAACGGGCCATGTGGCAACTGGCGACAGAGCTCTGCCCCACTGAACGCAACCACGATTATACCCAAGCGATTATGGATCTGGGTGCAACCGTTTGCACGCCGAAAAAACCGCTCTGTTTATATTGTCCCATGCAACAGCACTGCAAAGCACATGCACAAGGTTTAGAGACTGAATTACCTTATAAAAAGCCTAAAAAGCCTGTTCCAGTGAGAGAGGCTCAAGTCATGCTGATTCAATCTGCAGGAGAATGGCTGTGGATACAACGTCCGAATAGCGGTCTATGGGGCGGTCTGTGGTGTTTACCTATTTTTGATCAACCCCATGAGTTTCAATCCCACACTCAGCAACTTGGACTGAAACCTACCACCACTCAAGTGCAGATATCACATAGCTTTACCCACTTCACTTGGCTTTTAGAAGCTACTGTATTTACCGTTGCTGCCGATCAAAAAGAACATTTGGCCATTGAATGCAACGCACAGTGGTTTACACCGATACAAGCCACTGCACTCGGTATTCCAACCGCCATGAAAAAACTCATTTCTACGCTAGAACTCGAAAGCCATTCTATGCCATAGTTTTGAACTGCTCATCAATTGAATAGGGACAAATGTGACTCAAGGATTTTTTCAGCTTCGCAAAGGGTTGTTCGGCAGTATTGGTTTTATTTTGCTTTTACTCAGCGCCTGTACGTCAACTCCACCCAAACCATCTGGTAGTACATTGCCTGCACATGAAGTGAAAAAATTACAAAACATGCGTTTATCCAATCAATTGCCTGTTCCTGTTCATCAAGTCAAACGAAGTGAGCTCAAGGACACTTGGGGCGCAGCGCGTAGCCAAGGACGAAGCCACGAAGGCATTGATATTATTGTTCCACGTGGAACAAAAGTCCTCAGTGCTACAGAAGGTTTAGTTGCTGACTTACGTAATAACAATTTGGGTGGTAAAGTGATATGGATTATGGGGCCCGCAGGTTCTTGGCATTATTATGCGCATCTTGATGGTCATAAACGTGGCTTAAACGTCGGCGACTATGTCAAAAAAGGTGATGTCATTGGCTATGTAGGTAATACTGGCAATGCTCGACATACTGCACCACATTTGCATTATGGCATTTACTTGGGTGGTAAAGGTCGCAATGCCGTTAACCCCTATCCGTATTTACGTTAATTTTAGGAAACATACATGTCAGAAGCGTTGATAAATCGTCTGGTGGAATTTGCAGAATCTGGTAATCAACAAAAAATCAGCCTCAATGGACAGTCTTATCAGGGCTGGATCATGGAGATCACTGAAGAAGCATTACTCATCAGCACCGGCTACGCAGACAAATCTGGTAAAGATGTATGGATTCAATTTGCCGATCTCGATCAAGCGGAACTGTTGTATTGGGACAATAAAAACGACCAATGGACAGCTTTTAAAATTTAAGTCAAAAAGGAGCATTCAACATGACGATACAACGCTGTGCTTGGTGCTCCGAAGATCCTTTGTATATTGCCTACCACGACACTGAGTGGGCTAAACCCAGTTTTGATGAGCAGCATCTCTTTGAAATGCTGTGTCTTGAAGGACAACAAGCGGGGCTGTCTTGGATTACTGTGCTGAAAAAACGGGCCTGTTATCAGCAGCATTTTTTTCAACATCCCATTGCCGAAATCGCAGCGTTGAGTGACCTACAATTACAAGAAAAATTACAAGATTCAGGTTTGATTCGCCATATCGGCAAACTCACTGCCATTCGTGATAATGCCAAAGCATGGCAACAGTTAAAAGCCCAAGGGATTCATCCTGTGGAATTTCTTTGGAATTTTGTCGAAGGACAAATTGCCAATAATGATGTAGTTGAATATCGTAGCGCCCCTGCACAAACCGCTCAAAGTCAGGCCATGTCCAAAGCATTAAAAAAGCATGGTTTTAAATTTGTAGGCCCAACGACTTGCTATGCTCTGATGCAAGCTATCGGCATGGTCAATGATCATGAAAATCACTGTGACTTTAAATACACGCACGAAGAATGACCTCAAAACATAAAGGATAGAATAATGAGTGACAATACAATCCACGCCTATGCAGCAATGAACAGTGGTGAAGCCCTTGTTCCCTATCAATTTGATGCAGGTGAATTACAAGCCCATCAGGTTGAAGTCAAAGTCGAGTATTGCGGTCTTTGTCACTCAGATATTTCTATTATCCAAAATGATTGGAAATCTTCGGTTTATCCTGTGGTCCCAGGGCATGAAGTAATTGGAACCATTACCCAACTCGGCAGCGAAGCCAAAGGACTGAAAATCGGACAGCGTGTAGGCATTGGCTGGACAGCAGAAAGTTGTCAACACTGTGACCCGTGTATCGATGGTCGCCAAGTGCAATGTACCGGAACCAAGACAGCGACGATCGTCGGTCATGCAGGTGGCTTTGCCGACAAAGTCCGTGCTGGCTGGCAATGGGTTATTCCGCTTCCAGATGATCTCGACCCAACCAGTGCTGGTCCTCTACTCTGCGGCGGGATTACGGTATTTGATCCCATTTTACAGCACCAAATTCAGGCCATTCACCATGTTGCCGTGATCGGCATTGGTGGATTAGGTCATATGGCGATTAAATTGCTGAAAGCTTGGGGCTGTGAAATTACTGCGTTCAGTTCAAACTTAGATAAAACCGATGAACTTAAAGCTATGGGGGCTGACCATGTGGTGAATAGTCGTGATCTTGCCGCGATTAAAGCACAACGTGGGAAGTTCAATTTGATTTTAAGCACGGTCAATGTGACGTTGGATTGGCAAGCCTATCTTTCGACTTTGGCACCGAATGGAAGCGTTCACATGCTCGGCCTAGCACTTGAGCCGATGCAAATTCCCGCAGGTATGCTGATCAGTGGTGCTAAATCGGTCACAGGCTCATCAACAGGTTCTCCTGCGGCACTGCGTGAATTACTTCGATTCGCCGCACGTCAAAATATTGCTCCACAAATTGAAATGTATCCAATGTCTCAAGTCAATGAAGCGATTGAACGTTTGCATTCAGGAAATGTGCGGTATCGAATTGTGCTGAAAGCTGATTTTTAATGGCAAAAATCTAAGCCAAGAAAGCCTGCTGCATGCAGGCTTTTTTTTTGTATGCTTTATGGACTCATTAATCTAGATGACATTTGTGTTTCTGCATTCCTTACGCACCCAATCTGCAAGCAATAAAATGGCCTGCTGAATATCTACAGACAACTCATGCCCGGCATTTAGACGAATACAGTTGTTATAACGATTGTCCTCACCAAAAATTAAACCTGGCACAATATTGATGCCATGTTTTTGCGCATGGTAATACAGCGCCAAACTGTCTATTTGTTCAGGCATCTGCAACCACAGTGCATAACTGCCTTGAGGCCGATTTAGACGGATATCAACCCCTTGAAAAGCATCGTAAATATACTGACGATACTGCTCGACTTGTACCATTAATTTAGGACGCAATTCAGCAAGATGTTGGCGATACGCACGACTAAAAATCAAATCGGCAAGTCCTAACTGCAAAGGCGTATTCACCGAATCATTTTGCAAAAGTAATTTGGGACGCAAATGTTGCAAATGTGGTGGAAGACAAAACCACCCCACCCGATAAGAAGGCGACAAAGATTTTGAAATCGACGCACAATAGATCACATAGCCCGCCCGATCCCAATATTTGATAGGCAATGGTCGCTTTGCATTGAAACTACACTCAGCATAAATATCATCTTCAATCACATAACATTTATATTTTTCAGCCAGTTGTGCAATTCGTTTCTTATCTTCATTACTTAAACAAAAACCCAAAGGATTTTGAAAATTTGCAGTCAATAAGCATACTTTCGCGCCTGAATCCCGCATCGCCTGTTCTAAACGATCTAAATCAAAACCTTCCGTATTGGCAGGAATTTCAACAATTTTCCGCTTCAATAAAGCCAATAATTGCAATTGCCCGTTATAGTTCGGCGTCGGGACAATGACACTCTCCCCTTCCGCACTCAGATTTTGTAACATCACTGACAAAGCCGGCATACAACCATTGCTGATGTAAATATCATCCTTAGGCATATAAAAACCATCTTCAGCCCAATGTGCCGACAAAGCTTCACGCAATTGTGGATGTCCTTGCCGATTGTTATATAAAAAATCTTCTGGTTTACAATGCTTTAATGCCCTTTGGATTGAACGTCTGATTGCTTCAACAGGAACAAAATTTGGGGACAACTGAATTGAACCCAAATGAATCAGGCGACTATTTGCAGATGCTTCATGGATCTGAATTTGCAATTCTAAATTCGAAATTTCACGAGGTCGGGAATCAAAATCAGGATGATTCGGCACGGCAATTTGCTGGGCTTTCTGTGAGGATTGCACAAAATAACCAGACTTTTCTTTGACATAAATCAGGCCTTTGGCTTCAAGTAATTCATAGCAGCGTTTCGCGGTATTTAAACTGATCTGATGCTGCTGTGAAAATTGACGTAGCGCATACAGACGCTGCCCTGCGGCCAATTCACCACTATAAATTTTCTGTGCCAACTGCTGCGCAAGCTGCTGATATTGAAAAGCCATCTGTACCCTTTTTTTAATCATTCTTGTATCTGTACCCATTAAGTTAACAGATTTAAGCTGAATGCATCAGGTTGATATCTCAAAAATAACGATAGGGGGACAATTAAATGAATGACTTCACGCAGTTTCGAGCGGGTTTAATCATCATCAGTACACTCACGCTTATGGCGTGCCAACCCGAGCAGCACACTCAAGCTCAAAGCCAACAAAATTTTATCTGTAAATCTTTAATTCAAGGTTTTTTGAGTGCCCAAAAACTGACGCAATATGAACTTGAGCAGATCCAACCGATCACTAGCGGCGGGTTACATCAGCAGCTATATATTTATAAAGCCAAATCTGAAAACGGCATGAATATCATGCCGCAGCAAGCCAAACTTCGCTTTGCCTGTGAACAATTGACTGCGCGGCAATTTCAAATCAAGTTACATCCGCATCAATTTCCAGAACAGACCTTACTCAGTATCGAACTTCCAGAAACACAACACATGCAGCAGTTGACTGCATTTCGCCTGCCTGAGTAGCGAAGTCATTGATCGTTCATATTGAACTAAATCATTGCTAAGGCTTATTTTAAAATTTCGGGAAAGGTCTCAACAGTTTTGCTTTTACCCAGCTGCACTTTCATTTTTTGTAGCATTTGATAAGGCTGTTGCTGCACGAACATATTCACGAAACTGAGCGGAATGGAACCTTCCGGATTGGCGTAGCCATAGGTCGAAACTTTGACCTTTTGATTGCCTAAACGCTGGAAGGTCCAATCGCCCTCATAATCAGTGAGGCGTACATAATTGGGATTAATCGGATAACCTTTTTTCACCGCTTTATTTTGGATGCTAATGATGCCTTGTGAATCTTTACGCATTTTGCCTTGTACCACCAAATCACGGTCTTTCAAGGGAAATGGAAAATCCAGCACCATATATAAACTGAATTCGCCTTTCTGGTCATCACGGGATAATACTTTGACACTGCCCATATAAGGGACCCAATTCACTGCATTTTCCACATCTAAAATCAGGGAAACCGCTTTTTCAATGGGCACATCAAAACTGGTTTCAGCTTTGTATTGAAAGACAGGATTTTGAGCATTTTGGTAGGTCCAAACTTTAATATTATTTTTATTAATCGTGAGTTTGGCATTATCCATAGTTTTCGCTTGTACTGCCGCAGTGAATGCGACAGCACAGGCCATAAAGATGACTTTTTTCATTCCATTGATCGTCTTATTTTAATTTTATGCTGTTGTTATAACGGATTTTAACGCGCTTTTATACGTCAATATCGTTAAAACCCAGTACATCTTTCATATCGTACTTACGTGCTTCACGACCGACTACCCATGCAGCGGCACGTACTGCACCAGAGGCAAAGTTCATACGGTTGGTCGCTTTATGTGTAATTTCAACTCGTTCGCCATCCGCAATAAACATCGCAGTATGTTCACCGACAATGTCACCACCACGAATCGTTTGGAAGCCAATGGTTTGACGTTCACGTGGACCCGTATGACCTTCACGGCAATACACAGCATCTTGTTTTAAGTCACGTCCTAAAGCACCGGCAATGGCTTCGCCCCACATTAGCGCTGTACCTGATGGTGCATCAACTTTATGACGATGATGGGCTTCAATCACTTCAATATCTACAGTATCGCCAAATACTTTTGATGCCAATTCAAGAAGTTTGATTGAAACGTTTACACCGACAGAATAGTTCGCTGCATAGACCACAGGGGTTTCTGTTGCTGTTTCATCGAGATAAGCTTTTTGCTCATCATTCATACCTGTGGTACCAATGACAATCGCAACGCCGGCTTCACGGCAAAGTTTAAGATGCTGTGCCGTTGCTGCAGGTGCAGTAAAGTCGATCACGACATCACAATCTTTTAAAACCTCAGCAAGGTTACCGACAACCTTTACGCCAACCGCGCCAATCCCTGCAAGTTCACCGGCATCTGCACCGACCAAGCTACTTTCAGGACGTTCTACCGCAGCAGCCAATTGATAACCAGCTTGCTGAACCGCCTGAATTAAGATGCGTCCCATACGACCGCCTGCGCCCAAGATACCAATACGTGGAGCTGCTGACATAACATTTTCCTAATGTTGATTCGAAATTGGTCTTACTATATCAAAACTCCATGCGCAGGCTAAGTTACAAACAAAAAAATCCTGCATTTTCCGAAGGACTTTTGCAAATCAAGCTCTTCGACAGACGCTGACTATTCCCTCACCAAGTTTAGGCATTTTCACGGTATGATAGGCGCGTTCTATTGATCTTGAATATTCATGAAAACCCTATTGTATCTTTGTGCGGCAGTCTGTATTGCACTGGCATGGCTGATTCCGATTCATTACCGACCTTGGGCCACGTATACCGGTGAGCTTTATACCTTTTTTGCCCTGTTTGCCTTAGCGGCAACGTTCTTTAAAGAAAAGCTCATGGTGGCAAAAATTTCCTTGCCCCTGTTGCTCTTAGCGTTGATTCCCTTTGTGCAACTGGCTTTTGGGCAGGTGTATTATTTTAGTATTGCCTTACTCTGTATGCTGTTTGTGTTCAGCTTCTGGCTGTGTATCAATCTTGGTTTTAGCCTCTCACAAGGTACGGAAAAACGCGAAAAAACCTTCCTATACCTGAGCTATACCTTTGTTGCATCTGGGGTCATGACAGGGCTCATCGCAATATGTCAGTGGTTAGATTTCGACTCGTTTCTTCCTTTTGTGATGAAAATTAGTGGAACTACGCGCCCATTTGCAAACTTTGCTCAGCCAAATAACATGGCCACGTTTCTGCTCATGTCCTTGTTAGCCTGCTTATATGTTTATGAACAGCAAAAAGTTAAAACCCGCTATTTGGTCACTTGTGCAATTCCTATTTTAATTGGGGTCGCGCTCAGCCAATCTCGCACCTCTTGGGTGGCAAGTATCTGTGTCCTAGTCTATTTGGCTTATGCACAGTACAAAGATTATATCCGTCTTCGCTGGTTTTACAGCTTGGCCTGGTTTATCGGCTTTGTGGCACTGATTGTATTGATGCCAAAATTAAGTCAAATCATGAGCCAAATATCCGACATGAATATTCAAGAAAGTCGTGACGTAGTCAAACGTGCTGGTGGAGATATGTCTCGTTTAGCCATTTGGCAACAAATGGCGCATGCCGTAGCTGCACAGCCTTGGTTTGGCTATGGTTGGCATCAGACTAGTAGCGCTTTTGTCTCGATCTCTGACACGGTGCAAGGGCCTGTATGGATTCGTAGCTCACACAATTTTATTTTGGATTTCTTATTGTGGAATGGCGCCATTATTGGTGTACCGTTCTTGACCTATTTCGCCTATTGGGGCATCCAATTACAAAAGTTAGCCAAGTCTGCATTATCTGTGATTGGCCTATTGATGGTCGGTGTCTTCATTATTCATGCCATGTTGGAGTTTCCGCAAAACTACGCATATTTCTTACTGCCTGCGGGTTTTATTATCGGGATTCTTCAAGCAGCGAAGCCACAGACGGCTACATTGAGTCTGTCACCATGGTTTATCCGCATTGTTTTCGTGATTGGTGCAGTGCTGATTACGGTGATTTATCGTGATTATGCTAATGCAGCGATTCAGCTGGGCCAGGCATCAAAATATGAAAAAACACCGGAGAAAATCACTAATCATGAGCCGATCTATTTGCTGACGGAATTTAGACATCGGGTGGCGATTATTCGTTTAAATCCGTACTCCATCGTTTCTGAACAAACCATTCAGGATACTGAAAAATTGGTTCGCAGCTATCCAGCGAAATACCACATCATTAAATATGCACGTTTATTGGCCTTTAATGGTCGTGAGGCTGAAGCACGTCATCAGCTACAGCGTCTTAAAAATATCTATAGGCTCGACATGAGCTATGAGAGTTTATTACTACCTATAGCACAGCCGAAACCTTAAAACGCTCATTAAAAAAGCCTGCAATTTTGCAGGCTTTTTTATAGCTAAGTTCAAATCACAGCGAACTCAAGCAAATCATATCAATTAATCAAATAAACGGTCGAAGAATGATTTTTTCTTCGGAGATGATTTATTGTCATCGCCATCCATCGTGTCTTGTAACTCTTTTAACAATTCACGTTGACGAGCCGTTAAATTCACTGGCGTTTCCACCACGATACGGCAGAGTAAGTCACCAGTCATGCTGGTACGTACAGGTTTCACACCTTTACCACGTAAGCGGAACAATTTGCCAGTTTGAGTTCCTTCAGGCACTTTCAAGCTCACACGGCCATCGAGAGTCGGAATTTGAATTTCTTTACCCAATGCAGCATCTGCAATGCTTACAGGCACATCCATATACAGGTCAGCGCCATCACGTTGGAAGATTTCGTGTTCACGTACCACCACTTCTACATATAAGTCGCCTGCTTGGCCATCACGGATCGCCTCGCCTTTGCCACTTAAACGTACGCGGTCGCCATTATCCACACCTGCAGGAATGGTCACTTCTAAAGTTTGCTGACGGTCAGAAACCCCTGAACCATGACATTTATTACATGGGTTCTTAATAATTTTACCTTGACCACGACAGGTGCTACAGGTTTGCTGCACAGAGAAGAAGCCCTGTTGCATACGCACTTGACCTGCACCATGACAAGTTTTACAGGTTTCAACGTCGTTTGGATTTTTAGATCCTTTACCATCACAGGCATCACATGGCGCTGGCGCAGTAAAGGTAATGGTTTTTTTCACGCCCTTCACAGCTTCCTCAAGGGTAAGCTCCATAACATAGCGTAAGTCTGAACCACGGCGTGCACGTTGCTGACCACCACGGCCACCACCGCCAAATGCGCCACCGAATATGTCACCAAACTGACTAAAGATATCTTCTGCGCTAAAACCGCCACCGAAGCCACCGCCGCCGCCCATGCCGCCTTCAAAAGCTTGATGTCCCATACGGTCATACATACTACGTTTTTCGCTGTCCGATAAAACTTCATATGCTTCTGCAGCTTCTTTGAATTTTTCTTCAGCTTCTGGGTTATCTGGATTACGGTCAGGGTGATACTTCATCGCCAACTTACGGTAGGCTTTTTTAATTTCATCATCACTTGCGGTTTTAGATACACCTAAAACCTCATAATAATCACGTTTAGCCATGTCTGGCGATGCTCCTCACGGAATTTAATTTAATACTTAACTGTGGTCTGAAATTGGGGAATCAAACCATTTTTTCAAGGGGTAGGCAGGAAAAAAATAAATCGACTTAGAAAACAGCCTTATTTTTAACGAATTTAGATAGACCTTGGATCCATGCATTTAATAAATACAAAAAGGCAATCGCAGCAAAGACCACACCAATTACTGTGCATGCAGTCACCCAAAGATAGGTGTCCCAATAATAGAAGAATAAAGGAATAAACCACAGTGCGGCAAAAATGGCCATCATGGAATAAATCACAACGGTGCGCATGACCCAAAGCGCTTGGGCTTGGAGCCAAACTTCTGCAGAATCGATTTGAGTCACTTTGCGTGCAAAGCCGTAGGCAAATACACCACTAATCAGGGTAAATAAAGCGAAAAACATGAAGACATAAGAAATCGCAACATAACGGCGATACTTAGCTAAACTCTCTGCTGTCATCTGTGATTCAACCCCGTACACCACAATATGCCGCGCTGCACTTGTGGTTGTTTTACTTTTTAAAAATGTCTTTGTAGATCAGGTGCTACTATAGAGAAAAATTCAATATTTCGCACCCAATATTATGACACTTTTAAGGATTCTGCTGAGTTTTTTTCACTTTAAACCACTGTGCATACAACGCAGGTAAAAAGAACAAGGTCAGCAGGGTCGCCACGATCAATCCGCCCATAATCGCCACGGCCATTGGACCGAAGAAAATACTGCGAGAAAGTGGAATCATCGCCAATACAGCGGCCAATGCAGTCAGCACAATTGGACGGCAACGACGTACAGTCGCATTGATAATCGCATCCCAAGCCGACTCCCCAGACTGAATATCTTGTTCAATCTGATCAATCAATATTAAGGAGTTGCGCATGATCATGCCTGACAGTGCAATCGTGCCGAGCATTGCCACAAAACCAAAGGGTTTATTGAACAATAACAGGAATAACACCACGCCAATAATGCCCAAAGGTGCAGTTAAAAATACGATCATCGCCCGTGACATGCTGCGTAGTTGAATCATCAACAAAGTCATGACAACTGCGAGAAATAATGGCATGCCCGCATTTACAGAAGTTTGACCTCGTGCTGACTCTTCCACAGTGCCGCCTACTTCGAGTAGATAACCATTCGGCATCTCTGCACGTAACTGATCAAATGAATCTTTTAACTCACCCACCACCGTTGCAGGTTGCAATTTACTGCGAATATCCGCGCGCACAGTAATGGTCGGTAAACGGTTACGATGCCAAATCAAACCTTCTTCAAAGCTATACTCAATTTTCGCAATCTGCGCCAATGGTACTGAACCACCATTGCTGGTCGGTACAGCCAAACTGCTGAGCGAACCGACATCCAATCGCTCCGCTTGATCACCACGCATCCGAATTTCAATCAGCTCTCGTTTCTCACGATACTGATTAATCACTGCACCACTGATTGAACTATTCAGGAAGTTCGACAGATCTAGACTGGAAACCCCCATTTGACGTGCGCGATCTTGGTCGATGTCCAGTTTAATGACTTTGCTTGGCTCACCCCAATCCAAATGCACATTGGTGGTGTTCGGATTTTCACTGACTTTTGCAGACACCCGTTGTGCCCACTCACGCACTAAGCTTAGATCTTCACCCGACACGCGGAACTGCAATGGATAACCCACAGGTGGCCCATTTTCTAAAAGTGAAACCCGAGTACGTACTTCAGGTAAGAGCTTACGAATTTCTTCTGCTAATGACTGGCGGATCTCATTGCGATCATCTAAAGATGAAGCCAATACCACAAACTGAGCAAAACTGGCTTGGGGTAACTGCTGATCTAGAGGTAAATAAAACCGCGGCGAACCTGTCCCCACATAAGCCACAAAATTATCAATGCCTTGTTTTTTCGACAAGAACGCTTCGACTTTTTTTACGGCCGCTTCTGTGGCCTTCAGTGAGGCGCCTTCCTCAAGCTTTAAATCCACTAAAATTTCAGCACGGTTTGACGGTGGGAAGAACTGCTGTGGTACGGTTTTAAACATTAAAATCGATAACACAAAAATGCCAACCGTCGCGGCAATCACCGTCTTGCGATAGGTCACACAAGTGTCGACCCAACCACGGAAACGTTGATAAAACGGAGACTGATAAGGATCATGATGTTCGCCGGCATGATGCACCATCGGCTGAGGTTCGGGCTGCTTACGTAAACGTGCCCACAGGCGCTGATACCACGGGGTTTTTTGTACTAAGTCTTTGTTGAAATCGGGTAGTAATTTATCCCCCAGATAGGGAACAAACAGTACTGCTGCAAACCATGACACCACCAATGCAATGGTGACCACTTGGAAAATCGAGCGGGTATATTCGCCTGTGCTCGATGCGGCTGTGGCAATCGGCAAAAAGCCAGCCGCAGTAATCAGTGTGCCTGTCAGCATTGGAAATGCAGTGGTCCGCCATGCATGTCCGGCGGCTTGTAACCGGCTATAGCCCTGCTCCATTTTGATCGCCATCATTTCGACGGCAATAATCGCATCATCCACCAATAAACCGAGTGCGAGAATCAATGCCCCCAAAGAAATCTTGTGCAACCCAACATCAAACATCTGCATGCCAGCAAAAGTCATGGCCAAGACCAATGGAATGGAAAATGCCACAACCAATCCCGTACGGAAACCCAAGGAGAAGAAGCTCACCAATAGGACGATAATCACCGCCTCAGCGAGGACTTTCATAAACTCATTGACGCTGCGCTTCACGGCTACAGGCTGATCAGAAACTTTTTTCAGTTCCATACCCAAGGGCAAAGTTTTTTGCAAGCGGGCAAATTCTGTTTCTAGGTTTTTACCCAAAGCCAGAATGTTGCCACCTTTACGCATCGACACGGCAATGCCTAAACCATTTTCGCCCATAAAACGCATACGCGGCTGTGGTGGATCACTAAAGCCACGATGTACATCAGCCACATCACCCAATTGAATCGTTCGACCATTCACCAATAAGGGCATCTGACGCAGTTCATCAATGTTTTGTAAATTGCCGCTGACACGCACTTGAATCCGGTCTGAATTGGTTTCAAAAAAGCCGGCACTGGCAACTGTGTTTTGCTGCTGCAAGGCTTGTTGAATCGCCGTCACGGGTATGCCCATTTGTGTGGCTTTGGTGTTGGAAATTTCAATCCAAACTTTTTGATCTTGTAGACCAATTAAATCCACTTTCGCAACGTCTTTGACCCGTTGTAACTGGAGCTGTAAACGGTCGGCATATTCCTTCATGATGGCATAGTCAAAGTCTTTGCCGGTCAGCACATAGATATTACCAAAGGTGTCACCAAACTCATCATTAAAGAAAGGACCTTGCACCCCAGATGGCAATTGATGGCGAATATCATTGACCTTTTTACGCACGGTGTACCAAACATCGGGGACTTGCTGCGAACGTAAACTGTCCTTGGCCACAAAGGTCACCATGGATTCACCCGGACGTGAATACGCCATGATGCGTTCATACTGCCCCGTGGTCATCAGTTCTTTTTCAATTCGATCGGTGACCTGCATTGATACTTCTTTGGCTGTTGCACCAGGCCAATAGGTTTGAATCACCATGACTTTAAAGGTAAATGGCGGGTCTTCACTCTGCGACAATTTGGAATAAGAAAATATCCCAACGATGCCCAGTAGAATCATAAAATAAAGGATTAAGCCTTTATTTTTTAGTGCCCACTCAGACAAGTTAAAATTCATTATTTAACTCCTGCCTGAATGTGTACCGCTCGATTTTCACGATCAACAGGTTGTATTTTTTGTTTTTCGCGGAGCAAATGCACGCCGCCAACCACCACAAAATCCCCTGCTTGCAGACCACTAAGTACGGGCACGCTGTCACGTCCGTATTCGCCTAAAGTTACTGGAACTTTACGTACCGTATTATCTGCATTGACCACCATCACATACGCCTGCTGACCACTCGCAGACACACTCGATAACGGCACATGCAAAACATTCTGCTGTGCTTTGGTTAAAAATACCCGTGCACTTTGCCCCAGTTGAATGGCACTATTGCCTTCACGTAATGCCACTTTGACACTATAAGTACGAGACTGATCGGCAGCAGGACTAATTTCACGTACATAGCCTGCAAATTTTTCCTGTGGTTTCGACCACAAGGTGACCCATGCATCCTGCCCCGTTTTAATTTCAGCAACCGCTTGTTCAGGCACACCAATGACCACTTCACGTTCACCTGCAATCGCCAATTGAAATGCCGGTTGTCCTGCTGCAATCACTTGACCAATCTCAATATTACGCTCAGTAATGACCCCATTTTTATTGGCAATTAATTGGTTATAACCGGTCTGATTACGACTCACATCATAATTTGATTGGGCTTGCTTTAAGTTCGACTGTGCCGCTTTATATTGGTTTTCCACCGCATCGTACTGCGAACGACTCACAGCATTGACTGGCAATAATTGCTTAAAGCGTTTTAGTTCATCTTCAGCAATCTGTGCAGCGGAACGCGCACTTTCAAGCTGTGCTTGTGCTGCATTCAGTTGCAACTGTGCATCTTTGATGTCTAATTTTGCCAAGACTTGCCCGACTCGGACTTGGTCTCCAACATCGACATAGCGCTCAGTGATTTGGCCGCCAACCCGAAAAGCTAAAGCTGTTTGCTGGCGTGCTTGTACATCGCCCGCATAACTTTTTTGTTCAAAATGTGTGGCGCCCGGCTGAGTCACCATCACAAATGGCACTTCCTGTTCCGTTTGGGCTTTATCCTTGCTGCATCCCCATAAGGTCACACTGCAAACGATAATCATGCTGACAACTGTGGTCTTAATCGTACTCATGAAGTTCGCTCTTAATAAAAAGTCTTTTTTAGGGCAGAATATTATTCAATTAATTTGGTTATTTTTTAATTAATAAACCATGCGGTACATTAATTAGATTAATTATCCTAAATCAATGACCTTTTCGCCTTTTTTGGAATTTTTTCAGCAAATGAATGTCGGCCGCCCGAAAGACTTAGAAAAACGACAACGGATTTTAGAGTCTGCAAAACAATTATTTTTAGAAATGGGCTATCACGGTTGCAGCATGAATCAGATTGCGCAACATGCAGGGGTCACCAAACTGACGGTCTATAACCATTTTCAGGACAAAGCCACTTTATTTACCAGTGCAATTGAAGATACCTGTGAATATATTTTGAACACCCGCCCGCGACATCTGCACAGCGAAAGTCATTTTATGCAGGCTTTCGTTGAAATTTGTGAGTTGGGACTGAACATCATGAATTTGCCAGAAGCCATTAAACTGGACTTATTACTTTTGGAGTTGGCTGCCGAACACAGTCCTTTGGTCGAACAGTTTTTCCGTGCCTCACATTTGAAAATGCGCCGAGTCTGGGAGAATTTCTTTCAAGACGCAGCGGCTTTAAATTTCATTCAGCAGGATAATCCTGCCAGACAAACTGAACTGATTGTGTCGCTACTGATGGGCCTACGCCATCAAGAAGTCTTATTGGGCATGCGCCCAGTACCTGAAGCAGCAGAGCGACAGGCCATTATTCACTCTGCCATCGACATCTTTATGTTGAAATATCAACTCGGCACGCAGAGCTAAGCATTTTCTGAAATATTTCAACGCTAAACTGAAACAAATGGCATAGCTATTGCTCATTTAGCTAGAAAAGTCATCCGACTTTTGTCTGTACCCCCTTTTGCCATGGCACTTTCGGGGTATAGTCGAGACAGGAATACGCGGAGAAATAACAAATGATTCAACAAATTGATGCTCCATTACGTGAAGACGTGCGCTTACTGGGCAATTTATTAGGTGAAACCCTAAAGCAGCATGCAGGACAAGATTTGTTTAATCAGGTAGAGCAAATTCGTGCTTTGTCTAAAGGCGCGCGAGATGGACAAGTTGAAGCTGAAAAACAGTTAGAACAATTATTTTTAAATTTAAAAGATGAAGAAATTTTGCCACTGACCCGTGCATTTACGCACTTTCTCAACTTTGCCAATATTGCCGAACAGTACAATGTGGTGCGCAGCCGTCGCCAAAGTGAGTTTGATGAGCAAGCACCTTCACCGAATCCACTCGATCATTTATTTGAAAAATTTAAAAGCAATAACATCAGTGCGGAACAACTGTTCCAACAAATTTGTGAATTAAAAATTGAATTGGTCCTGACTGCACATCCAACTGAAGTTAGCCGCCGTACCTTGATCCAAAAATATGATGGGATTAATGATTGCCTGTTTAAAATGGATCAACAAAAACTTACGCCACGTGAACGCAAAGCCGTACTGGATGATTTAAAACAACTGATTTGCTCGGCATGGCAAACGGATGAAATTCGTCAACATCGCCCGACGCCTGTCGACGAAGCTAAATGGGGCTTCACGACCATTGAACAGACCTTGTGGAATGCTGTACCCAAATTCATGCGTGAATTGGATGGCATGGTTCAAGATCATTGTGGCAAGACCTTGCCTTTAAATGTTGCCCCTGTGCGCTTTGCGTCATGGATGGGCGGTGACCGTGATGGTAACCCAAACGTCACCCATAATATTACTCAAGAGGTGCTGTGGCTTTCACGTTGGAAAGCTGCCGACCTGTATTTACGCGATATCGAAGACCTGCGTTGGGAACTTTCGATTCAGGAGTGCAGTAAAGAACTCAGTGATGCTTTGGGGCATTTTCACCCTGAGCCGTATCGCGAATATCTCCGTGATGCGCGGGAACGCCTCAAAGCCACTCGTCACTGGTTGGCACTAAAACTCCGTGGTGAAGATGCTGACGATAGCCAAGTCATTAAAAGCCGCCATGAGCTGCTCGATCCACTATTGGTTTGCTACCGTTCACTGATTGACAGCGGTTTACCTGAAATTGCCAATGGTCAGTTACTCGACTTTATTCATCGGGTGAATTGTTTCGGTATCGAATTACTCAAACTCGATATTCGTCAGGAGTCGACTCGTCATCGCCAAGCCATTTCTGCCATTACGGAATATTTAGGTTTAGGCAATTTTGAAACATGGACGGAGCAAGCCCGTCAAAACTTCTTGATTCAGGAACTACAAAGCAAACGTCCACTGCTACCGAAGTTTTTAAATGAACCGAAACAAAGCCTGATTGAACATCCGGATGTACAAGAAGTCTTTGCGACCATGCGCACTTTGGCAGAACAGCCACCTGAAAGTTTAGGGGCTTATATTATTTCCATGGCAGAACATCCGAGTGATGTCTTGGCCGTATTGTTACTGCAAAAAGAAGCCGGCATCAAACAAGCGCTACGTGTCGTGCCACTGTTTGAAACCTTAAAAGATTTGGATGGTGCAGCCCGTACCATGAATACCCTATTTAATATGCATTGGTATAAGCAGCATATTCAGGGTAAACACGAGGTGATGATTGGCTATTCAGACTCAGCCAAAGATGCGGGCTTTATGTCGGCAAACTGGGCGCAGTATCGTGCACAGGAAGAATTAACCGCAGTTGCGAAAAAACATGATGTACAACTGACATTATTCCATGGCCGTGGCGGTTCAATCAGCCGTGGTGGTGCGCCGACACAGCAAGCGCTGTTTTCACAGCCACCGGGTTCGATTTCAGGAGCGATCCGTGTCACAGAACAAGGGGAAATGATTCGCTTCAAGTTTGGATTAGAAGGCATTGCCTTACAAAACTTAGAAATTTACACCGCAGCGACCTTAGAAGCGACCTTATTACCACCGCCTGAACCGAAACAGGAATGGCGTCAGCTCATGCACAGCATGACGGATCTGTCGGTACAGGTGTATCGTCAAACCGTGCGTGAAAATCCGCATTTTGTAAAATATCTACGGACTGTGACACCAGAACTTGAACTGCAAATGTTACCGCTTGGCTCACGCCCAGCCAAACGTAAAGTTAGCGGTGGAATTGAGTCATTACGTGCGATTCCTTGGGTGTTCGCATGGACGCAAATCCGTTTGATGTTACCTGCTTGGCTCGGTACAGGTGCTGCGATTAATCAAGTGATTGATCAGGGTCAAAAAGCAACCTTAGAAGAAATGCTACAACAGTGGCCTTATTTCCAAACGTTAATTGATATGTTGGAAATGGTCTTGTCCAAAGCCGATGGTCATGTGGCGCTGTATTATGAGTCTCATCTGACTGATGACTCAGACCTCAAACAATTGGGCGAAGAGTTGCGTCAGCGCTTACGTGATGCGGTACAAACGCTATTAGCACTCAAAGGTGAATCAAAATTACTCAGCAGTAACGATGTGCTAGACCAATCCATGAAGGTGCGTAAACCTTATTTATTGCCACTACATTTACTGCAAGCCGAGCTAATGAAACGCCGCCGCGCTTACCTTGCCGAGCGTCAGGCTGAAAATACCCCAGTCGACCATGCGTTGATGGTCAGCATCGCGGGTATTGCGGCAGGGTTGCGTAACACTGGCTAAATCTTCCAAGTTTTCAAAAAGCACACAGAACTGTGTGCTTTTTTTTTGACCATTCATATTGGTTTTAATTTATTTTGGAATATATAAAATAAGAAAAATTTATGAAGTATTGACTCTTATCCTATTGGATTAATTGCATGATTTAATGCCTTTTTTACACCTTTAAAACTTTTACCATTTGGTAAATTTACATGTAAAGTCATGTAATTAGTTTGAACAAAATATTTTTAAAAGAGATTAAATCTTCTAAAAAACAAGAGTATGATGTGCACAATTTATCTATTGAGTGCTCATTTTATGTCCAATTGGTTTCCCAAATGGCGCCCGTACGAAGGCAATATTGATGCACGTCCTGTAGGTACAAATGAGTACCTACCTCCTGTGCAAAGTGTTGTATTGGGGATACAACATGCCTTTGCAATGTTTGGTGCAACGGTCCTTGCGCCATTTTTGATGGGCTTTGATGCCAACCTTGCGATTTTAATGTCGGGGATCTGTACCATCCTGTTCTTCTTTATGACAGGTGGTCGTGTACCAAGTTATTTAGGTTCTAGCTTTGCCTTTATTGGTGTGGTCATTGCCGCAACAGGTTATGCTGCATCAGGAACTGGCGCGCCCAATGCCAATATTGCATTGGCTGCGGGTGGGATTATGGCCTGCGGTATTTTATATGCCATTTTTGGTTTTATCGTGATGGCAACGGGTACCCGTTGGATTGAAAAACTCATGCCACCTGTCGTTACAGGTGCAGTGGTGATGATCATTGGTCTCAACCTTGCCCCAGTGACCATTAAAGGGGTTGCCGGTAATAACTTTAATATGTGGATGGCATTAGTCACTGTACTATGTATGGGCTCGATTGCGGTGTTCACGAAGGGCTTATTACAACGCTTATTGCTATTGGTCGGTCTATTACTGGCATATTTGGTGTATTACATCATTTCCAATGTCATGGGTCATGGCACGCCAATCAATTTCGTTCCCGTACAAGAAGCCGCTTGGTTTGGTGTTCCTCAATTCCATTCGCCTGTTTTTGATTTCAATGCCATGCTGATCATTGCACCGATTGCGTTGATTTTGGTTGCAGAAAACCTTGGGCACATCAAAGCTGTGGGCGCGATGACAGGTGAAAACCTCGATCCGCACATTGGTAAAGCCTTCGTTGCAGATGGTGTTGCAACCACACTTTCAGGCGGTGTCGGCGGTCCGGGTATGACCACTTATGGCGAAAATATTGGTGTGATGGCAGTAACGCGTGTTTACTCGACCATCGTGTTTGTATTTGCAGGTGTATTCGCCATCTTCCTTGGTCTTTCTCCAAAGTTTGGTGCGATTATTCATACCATTCCGCAAGCCATTTTGACAGGTGCATCGATTGTTGTATTTGGTCTAATTACCATTGCAGGTGCGAAAATTTGGATTGAAAACAAAGTCGATTTCTCAAAAAATAAAAACCTGATGGTGGCAGCAGTCACGATTATTTTAGGTACAGGTGACTTTGCACTTCAATTCGGTAACTTCAACTTAGGTGGTATTGGTACTGCTACATTTGCAGCGCTAATTTTGAATTGGTTCTTTAGCTTGGGCGATAAATCAGAATAAGCCTCCAAAGCATTTAAAAAAGAATACAACATTCATTTGAAAAGCGGCCGAAAGGTCGCTTTTTTTTATAGCTGCTCTTTCGGTAAGATAAGGCATTAGCCAAGGAATACACCCTATGCGACTGGATTTGTTCGACCTTCAATTGGTGCTGCACATTGTAGACAGCGGCAGTCTGACCAAAGGCGCTGCTCGTTCTGCCATCTCGCTACAAGCAGCCAGTGAACGGATTAAAAAACTCGAACAGCATTACCGCACAGCCCTGTTCACTCGCCAAGCCAAAGGGGTCAAACTGACCCTTGCCGGTCAAACCTTGGTTGAACATGCGCAGCGCATCTTAGGTGAGGGGCAACAATTAGAACACGCGATGCTGCCCTTTGCCCATGGGCTAAGTTCCAATATGACCTTATGGTGTAATTCATCTGCACAAAGTGAATATTTACCGGTCTTGTTACCACGTTATTTACTGGAAAATCCCAACACACAAATTGAGCTGCATGAAGCCGAGTCTAAAGACATCATTGCAGCGATAGAGCAAGGTAATGCACAACTAGGCTTAATTTCAGGTTTCTTTAAATCCGAACAACTACAGACACTTGAGTTTGCCGATGATCCTTTGGTACTGATTTGTCCTATAACCCATGAATTGGCCACCACACCTAGCGTCAAACCCGCAGAGATTTTGCATTATCCTTTTGTCGGTTTGATGCAATATCATTCCTTGCAACAATCGATCGAGGCTCAAGCCAAATTATTCGGCTGTGAAATTCATTATCGGCTGCGGTTGCCGAACTTTGCCGCGATCGCGCAAGTGGTGGCGAATGGTGTGGGCATTGCCATCATGCCAAAACGTGCGGCCCAACGATTACTCAATTTGTATGCCTTTGCACAAGTTGAGCTCAGCGGTGAATGGGCCAATCGAAAACTGCTCCTCACCGCACGTAATTTTGATGATTTACCCTTAAATTATCAGCATTTCAGTCAGTTTCTACTGTCACAAAAATCTGCTTTGGATAGCTAAGTCTAGTCTTTAAATTACGCCAAACTGGTGCAGCATCATATAGCTACCAAGGGCAATCAATCCGATAAAAAACACCTTACGGAATTTTTGTTCTGGAATGCGGTAACGTATTTTTTTCCCTGCCCACATACCAATGAGCGCAGGAACCAGTGCCATAGCTGACATGGCATAATCAATCGGGAGATCTTCCACAGGATTTTGCTGTAAGAACACTGCCAAACAAATGGTTGACGTGGTAAAGGCCAAACCGAGTGACTGTACAAGATCATCGCGTTTGAGCTGTAAACCTTGCAAATATGGCACCACAGGAATCACCACTACACCTGTGGCTACAGTCAGTGCTCCACCGAGATAACCGATCATTGGAGATAGCCATTTTTCATGTGGTGCAAAGTTCGGCAAGCTTTTCGCACAAAGCCCATACAGTCCGTATAGTGCCAACATGCCCCCCAGTAAAGCTTCACTTTTAAATTCACCATGTCCTAAAGTTGGAAAAATACTCCAAATTGAACCGACGATAATCCCAAGTAACAAGGGCCAAAAGCGTTGAATGAGGCGCAGCACCTGCCCTTCGGCAAATAGTTGCCAAAAGTTGGTGACCATAGATGGAATGATCAATAACGTGGCTGCCTGAAATGGACTGATCACCATGGTGAGTAAGCCCATCGATACCGCAGGCAGGCCTAACCCAATCGTGCCTTTAATTAGACCTGCGATTGCAAAAACTGTGATGACGAACCAAATCATGGCGAAACTCGCTGAAAAATTGGCTCTATGCTATGCAATTCAGGCACTTTGAAAAATCAGTGTTTTTGGAATAGAGCCTCAATGAAAAATTGAGGCTAGGTTATAGCATCTAAAACAGATAGCGTAGATGGGCTAAACAAACTCTTCTGATTTTGAATAAGTTATAAGCGTATTGGTGGAATAGTGATATAAAAACCGTTCCAATATGCTGTTTACTGGAACGATTTTCAATAAAATATTGATACTTATAGGAAAATTTCAAGAATTTCGTATAAGGTGTATTATGTTAATTTTAGGAAAGCTTAATAAATCCGTGTTTAAAAATTAAACTAGAAAGATTTTGTATTACTATCAATTTAGAATTCCTCTCTTATAAATCTTATTTAATGACGCTATCTTTTTGTATTGATGAAGCTATTTTATCAATGGTAGTACGAACACGTATTGGTAAGAAATTTGATCTTTTCCATACAATTTGAATAGGATAGTTAGTACTTGAATAGTTAGTAAGTAGGTGTATTAATTGACCACTTTGTATATATTCTTGAATCAACCAGGAAGGTAACCAACCAATTCCTCCATGCATTAGTACATAATCTAATATGCTTTTTATGTCATCCATTTGAACTTTATTTTTTGGCAAATATTTCATAGTTTTATGATGAGAACTTTGAAATATCCACTTTTCAAGCTGCCCATTTTTCAAATATCCAATAGTCTGATGGTTATCTAAATCTTTGATGCTCTCAGGAACCTGGTATCTTTTTAAATATTCAGGTGTGGCACAGAGCCACATTGCATGCTCAGAAATCTTTTTAACCATTAATTGACTATTATCTTCTAAATTACCAATTCTTATCACTAGGTCATAATTATCTTCAATTAAATCAATATAACGATCATTAAAAGAAAGAACCATATTCAAATTTTGATGTTCATCTGCTAAGTCTCTTAATATCGGAACTATGAACTTTTGTCCAAATAATACAGGCATAGAGATACGTATCATTCCCTGAATATTTTGATTATTACTTTCAAATAATGTCTCAGCTATTAATAATTCTTGTACAGCCCGCTGGCTATGTTCATAGAAAATACTACCTTCTTCTGTGAGAGCTAAATGACGTGTATCTCTGTTAAAAAGTACTACTCCGAGCTGTACCTCAAGCTTTGAAATCATCTTACTGACAGCGGAACGAGTCAGATGTAATTTTTCTGATGCTTTAGTAAAACTTCCTTGTTCAACAACACTAATAAATGCCATCAAACTTTTCAGATCATTAACACGCATATTAGTTCCAATTGGGAATCAATGAGTTGATTTATTATCACTTTTGTATCCAATTTATCAATGATAATCTAATTAAAATTCATATTAGGAACCTTACTATGAACAGAATTTTAGTTATAAAATCTAGTTTTATGCAGGAAAAATCTCTAAGTAATCAGCTCATTAATAAATATTTATATAGACGTAAGCAAAGTGGTTATGTTGACCAAATAATTGAACATGATCTAGGAGCTATGAACTTACCAGTATTAAACTTAGAGATATTTAATGCCTTACGTGGAGAGGCGAATGAAAAACCTGAGGTAAAAGCAGCAGTAGCTCTCTCTGATCAATTTATTCAAGAGCTGAAAGATTGTGATCTATTATTGATTGCAGCACCAATGTATAACTTAAATGTACCAACCCAATTAAAAAACTGGTTCGACTTAATTGCACGAGCACGAGTAACTTTTCAATATACAGAAACCGCACCCGTAGGATTAATTAAAGGTGTTAAATCAATTATCTTTAGTTCACGTGGTGGTTTTCATCAAGATCTTCCAACAGATGCTGTTACAGCATATTTAATAGCAGTATTAGGATTAATTGGTATTGATAAGGTAGATTTTATATATGCTGAAGGCACTGATATTAAACCATTAGGGAAATCTAAAGCACTTGAATTAGCTTCACAGCAAATTGCTTTACAAACGAACGTAGGATTGTAAGTATATTCTTCCTTATGGCAATGAAATTATAATTTTCTATTGTTCTAAGGTTCCTATTTAACATAATGGCGGTTATACGAAACGAGAGCAGCAGCTCTCGTTTTTTGATGTGGAAACTGCTAGAATACTTGTACGCCATTGACGTACACAGAATCTATGTTATTCATTGAAACCAGTATCTTTACCAAGCAAATCAAAGACCTTGTATCTGATGAGGAATATCGTCAACTTCAACAAGATCTATTGGTTCAGCCAGATAAAGGTGACTTAATCAAGAATGGCGGTGGCATTCGAAAAGTACGTTGTGCTCAAGGTAATAAAGGCAAAAGTGGCGGTATCAGAGTAATTTACTATTGGGTAAATGAGGATGATCAAATCTTTTTCTTGGTGGCTTATCCAAAATCTGTAAAAGATAATCTAACGGATAAAGAAACCGCCATTCTGCGCCAACTCGTGAAGGAGCAATTTCATGGATAACAACTTATTTGATGACTTAGTTGCTTCGATTAAAGAAGCAGGAGCAATCAAGCGCAAAGAGATCCAAGCTAGTCGAACGACCGAACTTGAATTACCAGATATTAAGGAAGTGCGAGAAAAAACTGGTTTAAGTCAAAGCGAATTTGCAGCACGTCTCCACATTAGCCATCGTACTCTGCAAAACTGGGAACAAGGCCGACGCTATCCAACAGGACCAGCTGCAACATTGATTCGAATTTTAGATACACATCCTAATCTTATTTAAAAAATTCATTAAAAATGGGAGCTTAGCTCCCATTTTTTGACTTCGTATAACGTGTATTATTTTAATTTTCTAATTAGAATTGTAACCAAATTTCCTTGTTAATAACGTATCTTTCCACCAATTCTCTCTACCTAATATAACTTTATCATCTGTTGTCGATTTAAAAATATCTAATATCGAATATCTAAAGTTACTTTCAATGTGTTCCTTCGAAAGCTGCTTTAGTTGAACATTCCCACCATGTCTACTTTTAACATAATTTTGCCATCTATTAAGCAACATATTCTCAGCATATGCCGAACCAACATACTTTTTCCCATTCAAAATATCAGTGATTAAATACACTGCTTTTTGATTTTGTAGTGCAGTCTTCCACGACTCTTTATCAATTACTCGTGTTAATTCTTGCCATGAGACATTCACACTTTCATATCCAGAGAAAAGATCATTATCAAAAACATCAGGCAATATTTGATGAATTTCACAATCATTAATGATCGTTAGAGCATTCCGTATTAGTGTCTGTGATGAATTTTTATACTTAACAATAATTCGTCCAAAATACTTACGATATTGTTCTAAAACCTCAAACTCATAGCCTACATCATTGAACTTATTCAGATCCTTTGTAATTTTCCCAACATGAATCAATAACCATAAATCTTCATTTGGTTTGATTCGGATAAGCCCTATAGTTGTTTGACCATCTTTATATGATTTTTTGGAACTATAGTTCCAATAATGCCCCTTCAGAATCTCATCCATATTCCCATCTTTAAATACTTCTATTGGATTCCAATTTCCACCAAACATAACATTCAGTCTAATTTTTACATTATCTAAGTTTTTGATTTGTAAAATATCATTTAACATGACTTTATGCTTTGTATTCACTAATACAGCTAATTTTTCTAATGCCACTAAAACTAATCCTGAACGTAAACTATGAGAGAGAGTACCCTCTATAAAACGTTCATTACGAATAACCGAAGTTAAAAAAGCTAGGATTTTATTTTGATCAAAAGTAGCGATTATATCTTCACTTATCTTTACGTATTTTGATAAAACTTCTTGATAATTGAAAACCATCTTATCTTTCATTGCTTCAATGAAACGACTTTCAATTTTTTCTATAGGTAAGCTCTGATCTAATTTTAACTCTTCTAAATCACTTATTAATTGCAATAAAGATGTATATGTAGTCATAATCGTTTTTTCAATGTAACTAATTTTTAATAATTTATAATAAAAACAACAATATATAAGTTCAATTAATAGCCAAAACTTACATATACGTCAGAATATGTCGTTATTCATAAGATGGATTACACTTCCCCCATTTAACATAATAGAGCTTATACGAAATTCAAATCGGTCCCAACTATGGTCGAATCTCTTTCAACTCACGTTGAATAAAATGCTGAATCATATCGCGGTATAAACGTTCCACAATATCTGCATTTACACCGTGCTCTGTGGCTTGTAGACGAATTTTACTAATCACCGCTTCGACACGTTCTGGTGATTGAACATCCTGTACTGAACGCTTAAAACGCACCGCTTGATCGACATAAAACTGACGTGCAGCAATGAGCTCAATAATTCCCTGATCAATCACATCAATCTGTGCGCGGGCTTGCTCTAATGACTCAACTTTTTCTTTCTTCATCTTCTCTGGCTTCACTTTCAGCGGTGTTTTCACTTTTATACTTCTCTTCTAACACATTACTGAAAATACTTTCAATCATCCAAACGCGATATAAACTATTAAATACATAGCTTTGACCTGCAATACGTAATTCTAAAACAGGAAAATCGGGCTGTGACTTCATCTCACAGTGCATATCATTTTCTTTTAATTTTTCAGCAATATCCTCAGTGATCAGTTCAGAAATCTCTAACTCATACTGTAAAGCCTGAAAATGTGCTTTGAAGGATAAATCACGCCCTTTGGTCCATACAGCCTCCAAAATGCGATACATCGCATCAATACGCTGCTCTTCGGGCGCACTGTAGTAAAGCTGTGACATAGCTAATGTCGCAGCTTCTGTAGGCCGGCAAAATGGCGTGAACTTAACTTCGGTCCGTTTAGACAGACGTGTTGCCAAACTCCAGTCAAACAGATCACGACCGTGATACGACAATGGATACACATTCAACTGAATATTATAATAGTCCGCCAATTCCTCACGAATATAAGCCAACAGTAACCATGAAATCGGATCTTCCATCGCGATGTAGAGATCAAGCTCAGGATCGAGTCCCTGAATTTCATTCAACTCTTCTGCATCACTGATCAGGTGCTCACGCCATTCAATATGATTGATCATAAAGATCGGGTTATCTGTCAGGAGTTTTTGTTGTTTTAAACGGCGCGTTAAACGCAGTAAATCATCTACAGCATGGTACTTACGTTCACCAAACTCAAAATAGCCCGATAAAATCGGGGTATCGGTAAAGATACGTTCAGGAAAATCTTGAGCTTTATGATGACGGCTGGCCATCGCATACAGTGTTCTCAGCTTGCCATACTGCTTTTGCCACAGCATGTGGAACACATCTTCAAGTAAATAAAGAAAATCTTGGCCGCGTAATGGCGTATTTTTTAGAATAATTTCGGCTTGTTCTAAAGCTTCGGCGGTCGGTTGTTCAGGTGTTTCATGAAAACTAAAACGATGCTGCCGCGCTAAAATTTGGGCATCATTCAGACAATATTGTTGCCATTCTATCGATGACATTTGATTAGGAGGTTCAGCACTCTGACGACAAATAATCACTTTCAGTGGTTTAATTTCATCACTGAGAATTTCTTCTAATTGAGGCAGTTGCTGCGCAGCCAAATAGCTATAAACATCATCCAGTCGAAGATAAACACTCAGACCTTGTTCCGTGGGTAACACCGCTTGTCGGGTCGGTTTCTGATAAAACCAACTCGATCGGATTGGATCGAACCAACGGCGTAACAGTGACATGCGTTTTTTGCCTCAAAATGATGAATTGTACCGAACCTGCCAGCACATGCTTAAAATTCAACTTCTATTATGAAGCTGTTTTAAATGAGATATAAGCCTTGTGCAAAACTTATATCAAGTCAGGGCTGAATGTTCAATGTTTAACAATGGATTAGACGTCTAGATTTAGGTCAGTCACCGCACCTTTTTCCGCACCAGAGGTCAACTTGGCAAATTTAGCCAAAGCGCCGTGGGTATAGTTTGGTTTCGGTTTGACCCAGGCCGCGCGACGTGCAGCAATTTCATCCTCAGCCACATGCCAAGTCATTTCACGGGTTTCAGCGTTAATTGAAATTTTATCGCCGTTTTTAACCAAGCCAATTGGGCCTCCTTCATAGGCTTCTGGTGTCACATGCCCAATCACAAAACCATGACTGCCGCCCGAGAAACGCCCATCAGTCAACAGTGCAACAGATTGGCCTAGACCTTTACCAATAATCGCTGAAGTCGGTTTTAACATTTCCGGCATACCCGGCCCGCCTTTTGGCCCAACACCGCGGATCACCACCACTTCACCTTCTTGTACTTCGCCATCTAAAATACCGCGCATGGCACCCTGCTCACCCTCAAATACCCGCGCAGGCCCCTCAAAATACAGCCCTTCTTTACCGGTAATTTTAGCCACTGCACCCGTCGGCGACAAATTTCCTTTGAGTACCACCAAATGTGAATCCTTTTTAATTGGCGCATCAAACGGCAAAATAATTTGCTGTCCTTCAGGATAATCCTCTACATCGGCTAAGTTTTCCGCCAAAGTTTTGCCCGTAACGGTGAGGCAAGAACCGTCGAGCATGCCGGCATCCAGCATGCGCTTCATCAGCGGTTGAATACCGCCAATGGCAATCAGTTCCGACATTAAATATTTACCCGATGGGCGCACATCGGCCACCACAGGAATATCTTTGCCAATACGCACAAAATCATCCAAAGACAGTTCCACGCCTGCGGTATGCGCCATGGCAATCAAATGCAGTACGCCATTGGTTGAACCGCCTAAAGCAATCAGCACTTTAATCGAGTTTTCAAAAGCGGCTTTGGTCATAATGTCGCGCGGCTTAATATCGAGACGCAGCAGGTTCATCACGGCTTCACCTGCGCGTTGGCAATCTTCAATTTTATCTGCTGAAACTGCTTCCTGCGCCGATGAACCTGGCAAGCTCATGCCTAAGGCTTCAATCGCTGAAGCCATCGAATTGGCCGTATACATACCGCCGCACGAACCCGGCCCCGGCAGCGCGACTTCTTCAATCTGCTTCACTTGAATTTCATTGATTTCGCCTTTGGCGTGCTGACCGACTGCTTCAAATACCGAAATCATATCGGTATGCCCTGCTCCGGGTTTGATGGTGCCACCATAAATAAACAGGCTCGGACGGTTTAATCGCGCCAAACCCATGATACAGCCTGGCATATTCTTGTCGCAGCCGCCTATGGCAATTACGCCATCATAGGCCTGACAGCCCAACACAGCTTCAATGGAATCGGCAATGATTTCCCGCGATAGCAATGAATACTTCATGCCTTCTGTACCGTTGGAAATGCCGTCAGAAATGGTGATGGTATTGAAAATAATGCCTTTCCCGCCTGCAGCATTCACCCCACTTTCAGCTTCACGCGCCAAGCCATCAATATGCATATTACACGGCGTGACATTGGCCCAAGTCGAAGCAATACCAATAAATGGGCGTTTAAAGTCTGCATCTTGGAAGCCCGTGGCACGCATCATGGAACGTGCAGGCGCATTCTCTATGCCTTCATAAACAGGAGCAGAATGTTCGCGGATATTATTTTTACTCATTGTTGTTCCTTGGCGATGGCTGATTTTGGCTTCAGCTTTGGTGGGTTCTTTTAAATTTATTGTATAGAAAGCGCTCGGCATGTAAAAGAAATTACATCTCAACAAAAAAGATTTTTAGCGCATGCAATACCATTCAATCACATGACAAAACGACATGGATGTCGCTGTTTTCCTGTATGGCAGGGATGCCATATCAGGAGAACAAAAGATTTTTGTTACTTTTGATCTTTCAAAAGTAAGGGATTGCCTACACAAAGCCATATAAATTATAGCTACTATTCGAGGCTGTCTTTTTAGAATTTTAATGACATCCACTAATTATTAAATTTTATTTATTTGCTTCAAGAAACATTATTTTTAATCAGATTAAGAAATCTATAACTTAGAATTATTGTCCCATTATTTCATTTAAAAGCTGATTACAGCGGAGTCTTACCTCTATAAAAGCTAATTTTCGGAGCTCGTATGTTACTTTTGTTTCGGCAAAAGTAACCAAAACCATTTGTCATCCGCAAAACTCGGCAACTGTTTGCAACTAAAAAAATGATCGCAGAAACATTCACTTTTAAATTACCGTTTGCCTCAGACAGTTGCGGATGACATTTCCTCGTATCCAATGCAAGTTATGTAGATGTAAATTAAAAAAGCACCCCATGTGGAGTGCTTTTTAATTAAACATCTAAAGTTTAGATTTCACGTACTGCGCCTTTCGCCGCACTCGTGGTATGCATTGCATACGCTTTCAATGCTTTCGAAATTTTGCGTGGACGCTCTTCAACTGGATGCCAACCTTTGGCTTCTTGCGCTGCACGGCGAGCGGCCATGGTTGCTTCATCAACAGCAAGGTTGATGGTACGGTTTGGAATATCAATTTCGATTAAATCGCCATCTTCCACCAAACCAATTGCACCACCTTCTGCTGCTTCAGGTGAAACGTGACCAATAGACAGGCCTGACGAACCGCCCGAGAAACGACCGTCAGTCAATAATGCACATTCTTTGCCTAGACCTTTCGATTTTAAGTAGCTGGTTGGGTACAACATTTCTTGCATACCCGGACCACCACGTGGGCCTTCATAGCGAATCACAACCACATCACCGGCTTTGATTTCATTGCCCAAGATCGCCTCTACTGCTGAATCTTGGCTTTCAAACACACGTGCAGTACCGTTGAATTTCAAGATTGAATCATCTACACCCGCAGTTTTTACGATACAACCATCGAGCGCAATGTTGCCGTAAAGCACAGCTAAGCCACCGTCTTTCGAGAACGCATGTTCAGCATTACGGATCACGCCATTTTCACGGTCACCATCTAGTCGTTGGTAATATCGATCTTGTGAGAATGCAGTTTGCGTTGGTACACCGCCCGGCGCTGAACGGAAGAATTGGTAAACGTCTTCATTTTCAGTACGGATGATGTCCCATTTATCTAAAGCATCTTTTAGTGAAGCTTCATGAACGGTACCAACCGAAGTATCGAGCAAGCCTGCACGGTCTAATTCACCCAGAATCGACATGATGCCGCCCGCACGGTGTACATCTTCCATGTGCACGTCGTTTTTCGCAGGTGCAACTTTACAGAGTACAGGCACTTTACGAGACAAACGGTCAATGTCGTCCATCGTGAAATCAACGCCAGCTTCATTGGCTGCAGCCAACAAGTGTAGAACGGTATTGGTTGAACCACCCATCGCGATGTCTAAAGTCATTGCATTTTCATACGAGGCTTTGGTCACCATTTCACGTGGCAATACGCTGTAATCATCTTGTTCATAATGACGTTTAGCCAATTCAACAATTAAAGAGCCTGCGCGTTCGAATAATTTTTTACGGTTTGCATGTGTTGCCAGTGTAGAACCGTTACCCGGTAAAGACAGACCCAATGCTTCTGTTAAACAGTTCATTGAGTTTGCGGTGAACATACCTGAACATGAGCCGCAAGTTGGGCATGCAGAACGTTCGTATTCAGCCACTTCTTCATCTGTATAGTTGTCATCTGCAGCCACAATCATGGCATCAATTAAGTCGATGGCTTTGTCGTTACCACGGATTTTAACTTTACCCGCTTCCATTGGACCACCAGAGACAAATACCACTGGAATGTTCAAACGCATTGCCGCCATCAACATCCCTGGAGTAATTTTGTCACAGTTAGAAATACACACCATCGCATCGGCACAGTGCGCGCTTACCATGTATTCCACAGAGTCTGCAATTAAGTCTCGTGAAGGTAATGAATACAGCATCCCGTCATGACCCATCGCAATACCGTCATCGACAGCAATGGTATTGAACTCTTTGGCTACACCGCCTGCTTGCTCAATTTGACGCGCCACGAGTTGACCAAGGTCTTTAAGATGAACGTGACCCGGTACAAATTGAGTAAATGAGTTCACGACGGCAATAATTGGTTTACCGAAGTCTTCATCTTTCATACCAGTTGCGCGCCATAAGCCGCGCGCACCCGCCATATTTCTTCCATGTGTCGATGTTTTTGAACGATAGTCAGGCATTTTATATTTCCAACAAAGTTTGAGCTTGAAATGAATCCTACAGATTCACTCTGGCTAAATCATACTGACAATGATGTAAAATCAGTCGAATTTTAAACCTATCATACACCAAGCCATTGTTTTTAAAGATGGCTTTTTAAGCTGAGATTTGGGCAGATGGGTCTATCAATAAAAACGAGTGATTTGACGACAAAAATCTTTTAACTGAAATCTACTATACCGCCATCAATGGCTGCACAATACAAAACTTTCATGAATAATTTTTAAATTTTATATAAATATAATTTATTTAAAAATTGCAAATTTGCGATTTTGGGTTATGAAATCATTGAGCTTGGACAGCTTCAAAGTTGCAAAAATCAATTTCTAATGTTCTAAATTACGCATTAATCATTTGCTATAATCCACATATTCAACACAGATTCGGTTCATTCATTTTGAAAATCATCTTTGCCGGTACGCCAGAATTTGCCGCAACAGCACTAGCTGCTTTGCTCAACACACAACATGAAATTGTTGCGGTATACACTCAACCTGACCGCAAAGCTGGACGTGGACAAAAACTCACAGCTTCTGCCGTAAAGCAATTGGCTTTAGAGCACCATATTCCTGTTTACCAACCGCTTCATTTCAAATCATCGACTGAAGAAGGTTTAGCCGCACAAGCGGAATTAAAGGCCTTAAATGCCGATGTTATGGTGGTTGCAGCCTATGGTTTGATCTTGCCGCAAGTGGTGCTAGATACCCCGAAATATGGCTGCCTGAATATTCATGGTTCATTGCTGCCACGTTGGCGTGGTGCAGCACCGATTCAACGTGCCATCGCAACAGGTGATATTGAAACAGGTGTCACCATTATGAAAATGGCAGCCGGACTAGATACTGGCGACATGATGTATAAAACCATCTGCCCGATTGAAGCAACGGATACCTCTGCAACTTTGCATGACAAACTTGCAGAGCAAGGTGCAACTGCAATTGCTGCCGTTTTAGACACTGAACAAACATTGCAGCAATATTTAGACAGCCGTGAAGTCCAAGACGAAGCATTAACAGTTTATGCACATAAGCTTTCAAAAGCCGAAGCAAAAATTGATTGGTCCATCGATGCCGTACAAATCGATCGTAATATTCGCGCCTTTAATCCGTGGCCGGTAGCATTTATTCAGTTAGATGAACAAAACAACTTACGTGTTTGGCATTCTGAACTTTCTGCTGTGTCTGCACCGAACGCACAAGCAGGTGAAATCATTGCCATCGACAAAAAAGGCATACACGTTGCCTGTGCCAATGGCAGCGTGATTATTTTGACCTCTTTACAATGGCCAGGTGCTAAACCACTCAACCCTGTACAAATTTTACAAACCCAAAAATTGACTATTGGACAAATTTTATAATGAAGCAATCTCCCAACGCCTCGACCCGAGACCTTAATTTACGTGCTCAGGTAGTGAAGACGTTATTGGCTGTCCAAAATGGTCAATCGCTGCAATCGGTACTCGCGCAGCAAATGAATATCGTGTCAGATAAAGACCGTGCGTTATTCCACGAATTGGTGCTCGGTTGTTTACGTCAATGGTACGCATTGAAACAACTGACTTTACCATTACTGTCTAAACCAGTAGATAACCAAGTGGTTGAAACCTGTTTATACCTTGGTTTGTACCAATTATTATGTACCCGTGTCGCGGCTCACGCTGCAATTTCTGAAACGGTGGAAGCTGCAAAACAATTGGGTATGGGAAGTCTAAGTGGCTTAATCAACGCAATTTTGCGCCGTGCAACACGTGAAACAGAACAGTTCTACGACGTACTTGAACAAGCAACCAATTTACCAAGTTGGTTATCTAAACGTTTGAAAAAAGACTGGGGTGAACAATTTGACGAGCTCAGCTATGAGCTTAAACAAATTGCGCCACTGACGTTACGTGTTAATACACGTCAAGTGAGCCGTGACGAATACCTCGATATTTTGGAAGATGAAGGCATCGATGCACATCGCTGTGAACTGTCTGATGTCGGTATTGTGATGGACGAAAGTCTACATATTCCAAGTTTGCCGGGCTTTGAAGCAGGTGGTTTTTCGGTACAAGATGAACATGCTCAACTGTGTGCAACACTATTACCAAATCTCGATGGTAAATTTGTGATTGATGCTTGTGCTGCGCCGGGTGGTAAAACCGCACATATTTTAGAGACTTTCCAACCGAAGAAACTCATTGCACTGGATCAAGATGAAAAGCGTCTAAAACGTGTGGTTGAAAACCTTGATCGTTTGGATCTCGATGGTAAACATGTTGAAATTCAGACTGCCGATGCCATCACCTATACTGCTCCTGAACTTGCTGATTGTATCGTGCTCGATGCACCATGTACTGCTGTCGGTGTAATGCGTCGTCATCCTGATATACGTTTACTACGTCAATCGGGCGACATTGCAAAAACTGTAGTGTTACAAAAACAAATTTTGGAAAACATGTGGAAGCAGCTTAAAGTCGGCGGCACGCTGCTTTATATCACCTGCTCGATTTTAAAAGCTGAAAATGAACAGCAAATGGTTGAGTTCTTTGCCAATCATGCCGATGCCCAAGAAATTAAAATTGAAGCGGATTGGGGTGTTGAACAAATTCATGGTCGTCAATTGTTCCCGAAAGTGGGTTATGGCGATGGCTTCTTCTACTGCCTCATTCAAAAAACAGCTTAATCTACAATAGAATTTGCTTTTTAGTACCACATAAAAAAGGAACCCTCGGGTTCCTTTTTTATCAACGATGAAGCTTAATCTTCTTCATCTGGATGTTTTGCTAAATGGATCGACGCTAAGATCAAACCGCCCCAAAGCAAAACCATTGAAATGATCATCATGATTAATGCAGATGTATTCATGTTATTTCTCCTCAGGGTTTTTGTCTTTCATGCAACTAAATACAATCGCACCAAGCACAAAGATCGCAATGACTAAACCGGCTACAGGCAATAACACGTCAACTGGATAACCACCATAGCCTTTAGATGCAACGTCTTTAATGGTTAAGCCTAAAGCTACTAATAATGAAAGCGGAGTAACAACCGTTAATAAGAAGTTCCAACCAAAGCCCAATTTGATACTTGAATATTGATTCACATGATCACGTAATTGCGCAAGCAATGGACGACGGAACCAAGACACCAAGATAATCGAGAACAAACCACCCGCTACGATACCAATGTTATTGGCGAAGTAATCAATGATGTCAACGAAAGTAATCGCACTATGTGTTGAGAAAATTAAGGTTGATACAATGGCAGAACCACCTGCCACAATCGTTACGGCTTTTTTACGTGACCAGCCGAATTTATCTTGGAACGACGCAATTGGCACTTCCAAAATACTCACCATTGACGTTATACCCGCAACTGCAAGTGATGAGAAGAACAAGAAACCAAATAAATCCCCCCCCGCACCCAAGCTCGAAATGATTTTCGGGAAAGCAATAAACGCAAGACCAATACCGCCTGAAACCACTTCATTTACAGGTACGCCCGCACTATGCGCCATAAAGCCCAATGCCGCAAAAATACCAATACCCGCTAAGATTTCAAATGATGAGTTGGCTAATGCAACGACTACACCTGAACCGGTCAAGTTGGTTTTTGCTTTTAAGTAAGACGCATAGGTCAACATAATCCCGAAACCAATCGATAACGAGAAGAAGATATGACCAAAGGCTGCTAACCATACTTTATAGTCAGTCATCGCATCCCAGTTTGGCGTAAAGAATGCATTTAAACCTTCTGTAGCACCCGGTAAACGCACTGCTTGAATCACCAAAATCGAGAACAAAATCACCAACAATGGAATAAAGATTTTATTCGAAAGCTCTACACCCTTCTTCACACCACCATATAAAATGAACATGGTAATCGCCCAAACAATCACCAATCCAAAAAATAAGGTCGGTACAAAACCAAAGGCAATTCCATCGGCATTTTGCAAGTAGGTATTAAAGAAGAAGCCTTGCGTATCTTCACCCCATTTTTGACCGATTGAGTAGAAAATATAACTGCCGGCCCATGACAATACGCTGGCATAGTAGATCCCGATGATGAGTGTCACCATCACTTGCCACCAACCTAATGCCTCACTGTTCATAAGTTTTTTATATGCAGTTGGCGGAGCTTTTCGGAATTTATGTCCCACTGCATAATCTAAGAATAATAAAGGCAAACCCGCTGCAAAAATTGCAATTAAATAGGGAATTAAAAATGCACCGCCACCATTTTCATACGCCACGTAAGGGAAACGCCAAATGTTTCCCAAACCTACAGCGGAACCAATAGCGGCAATGATAAATCCTGATCGTGCCGACCAGTTTTCACGATTATCTGACATAGAACACCTAAACCTCAGGCATCTTTAACTGCTGCTTGTTATGGTTATATCGCGAGCAAAAAAAGAACCATAAAAATAAAATTCTGGGTGTTTGATCTGGTGAGATACCTTGTGAGCGTCTATACCAAATTGCAAACAGAAAAATCACATGCGCATTTTGGTTAAAAACACCACAAATAACTTTCCCTTTGTATGAATTAACAATACTCACTTTTTTTAAGTTTTTCTGTAATTTCTACGGCAAATATTCCATTTTTATAATGTGTTTAGGCTTAAATGTTCATTTAATCAGCTTATTTTTCATACAATTTAAGTTATCAATAATATAACTTTTAGGAATATTTTATTTCCAATTAAATTTTTAAAGTTATTTCACTCGATAATGTCCGGTAATTTGATAGGCATGCAAAATATCTTCTTCCTGTGTGCCCTCTCCAATATTATGGATGATGAGCGGAACATCGCTAGCTTTCACTTTACGATCTGAAACCACGCCGATATGCACTAAACCACGTCCTAAGTCCCAAGTGACAATATCTCCTGCCAAATACTGCTTATCCTTGACAACATAGCCCTGACGTTGCATCCAGGTTTGAATATTGGGAACACGCCGATGATCAATATTTTTATCTGTTCCTTTTAAGCCCCATTTTTGTGGATACTGCTTAAAATTGGCTTTCATATCTTCATGAATGGCTTTTTGTAAATCAATCCCTTGCTGTCGTAATGCACGAATTATCACATCGGTACAAACACCCTTGATTAAGGGAACATCTCCCATCGGATAACGCAGTGCAGTATATGCAGGATCATAATATAAGGTTTTCCCAATTTGACTGCGTGCATCGGTCACCATTTGAGTGGCGTTAAAGGCAAAGACAGCCATATTCACGGTCATCAAACTGACCAATAATAAAATTCGTTTCATTTTTTCTTATGCACTTTAGTTTTTGAAATGATTAAAAAAATGGGCTTCGAACAGATCCATACTGAACCAAGCCCATATTTAAACGGCTACAGTTTTATCGCCAATACGCGTTCTTCTTGCATATCTCGAATGGCAGACTGAATTCCTTCACGGCCTAAGCCAGAATCTTTTACGCCACCATATGGCATGTTATCAACACGGAAAGATGGAATGTCATTAATAATCACTCCACCGACCTCTAAGTGATTCCACGCATACAACATTTTATTCAAATTTTGCGTATAGATGCCCGCCTGTAAACCAAAACGGCTGCTATTAATTTTGGCGATACCTTTTTCAAAGTTTTTGTATTTCTCTAAAATCGCTACAGGGCCAAAGATTTCATCTTTATACACTTCTAGCGCTTCATCGACATTTTCTAATAAAATTGGATCGAGCAAAGCCCCCTGATGTTCACCACGAACCAATGCTTTGGCACCTTTTTTTACTGCTTTATCGACCCATTTATGCACGCGTGTTGCTTCTGCTTCCTTAATCATTGGACCGACCATGGTGCTTTCCAACTGTGGATCAGCCGCTTTAAGCTGCTTCATTCTCGCCACGAGTTTTTTCTTCACATCGGCATAGATATCGGCATGCACCAAGATGCGTTGTACGCTGATACACACCTGCCCTGCATGGTTATACGCCCCACCGACTAAGCGTTCAATAAATGCCGCTGAAATGTCAGTATCAGGCTCAACCAATACCGCAGCGTTGCCACCGAGTTCCAAAGTCACTTTTTTACGTCCCGCACGCGCTTTCATATCCCAACCCACAACATCAGAACCGGTAAAGCTGAGCAGTTTAAATCGGTCGTCTGTGACCAAGACATCTGCATGTTCCCGTGGACAAGGTAAAACTGAAAAAGCACCTTTAGGTAAATCTGTTTCTGCTAAAACTTCCGCAATTTTTAAAGCTGAAATAGGCGTCAAACTTGCAGGCTTCAACACAAATGGACAGCCTGCAGCAATGGCAGGTGCAATTTTATGCGCAGTCAGATTGATCGGAAAATTAAACGGGCTGATCAACGATACAGGACCAATTGGCACATGTTTGACCATACCTTGATATCCAGATGCCGCTGCAGTAACCGCCAATGGGATCATGCGACCATCATCCATCTGTGTAACAGCATCGGCAGCAATTTGAAAGGTATTGATTAAACGTTCAACTTCAGCAGCTGCGGCTTTGCGCGGTTTTCCACCTTCCGCAATTAAAATTTCAGTCAATTCTGCACGCATTTCGTTAAAACGTTTTACGCAGTGCAGTAAGATTTTTTGTTTTTGAAAAGGTTCCAATGCCGCCATTGCAGCGCTAGATTTAACCGCTGAATCAATGGCTTTTTCAATGATTGCAGCATCTGCGAGTGCAACGCGTGCATATACGTCTTGAGTATATTTATGATTCACTTCTAACCACTGCGCTGTGGTCGCTGCTTTACCAGCAACATAGAGCGGATAATCTTTTATATCTTGTACGGCTTTGGACATGACGATATTTCCATGATCTTGAGACATTATTGATAAATGTGAATAAATCTATGCCCTCTATCATGCGCTGACTGAGCACAGAGTTCACTATATTTAAGTAACAAAATTAACCTCAAGCCTCAAACTTGATTACTTATACGCCCTGAACTTCATCCCCTATTTTCAGACCTCGGCTTGTACTGAAAAACGTATGATCGAGTCTCTATATAACAATGACATTAAATTAGAAAGCTGTATAAAATATTAAATCTCATTATTTATCAATTTTTTAATCAATCATTTAACCTAAATTCAATGATAAAATTATAAGTACAACATAAAAAAGCCCATCAAATGACGGGCTTTTTTAAATCTATGATTTAGCTATACGAACGCTGTGTTTTCACTGAAGCCTTATTCACATTTTCTAAAGCGGCAACCTCTTCATCCGTTTGCGCTTTGCGAATAAAGAACACTGCAATTGCTGCGATGACTACTGGAATTCCTACGGCCATAAAGTTAATTTGATGTGGCAATTCTTGTGATAATAAATAGCCGATCAGAATAGGGCCAACAATCGCACCTGTACGACCGACTGCAGATGCCCATCCAATACCTGTCGAACGTACAGACAACGGATAGTACTGTGCAACATAGCTATACAGCAAGATTTGCGAACCAATTGCCGATGCACCTGCGACAGCAACCAAAAGATAGATCACAGGCTGTGGTGAATTAAAGCCGAGTAACGATAGTGCCACAGCACCTGCAAGACATAATGTAATGATCACCGGTTTTAAATGGAACTTATCCGCTAAAATACCGCCGCCAATCGTACCAATCACCGCACCAATATTCATCGCCAATAGGAACGTCAAACTGCTACCTAACGAATAACCTGCGGCCATCATTAGTTTTGGTAACCAACTACCTAATGCATACAGGGTTAATAGACACATAAAGAAGCATAGCCAAAACAACATCGTACTTATGCCACGACCTTGCTTATACAACGCTCTAACAGACGCTCCACCCGGAACCGCAACTTCAGTCAGTTCAAGTTGAGTATTTGCAGTCACCGTTTGCTCTGGTGCAATGGTTTGAATCATCCTACGAGCTTCATCGTGACGATTCACCTTCACCAAAAATGTGAGCGATTCAGGTAAAAACTTCCAAGCAAACGGCAACAGTAACAGTGGGATACCCGCAATGAAGAACATGATTTGCCAGCCATAATCCGCAGTAAACCATGAACCAAATAGAGCGGCCATGATGCCACCCATTGCATAACCACTGAACATAGTGGTCACTAAAGTACTGCGTAGATGCTTAGGTGCATATTCAGACGTCAATGCCACAAGGTTCGGTAATACTCCACCAATGCCAAGTCCAGCAATAAAACGTAAAGCACCAAATTCAGTAGGATTTGATGCAAAACCGCCTAGAAATGTGAATGTACTGAATAAAAATACACAGATCATGATGACTTTCTTACGGCCAATCTTATCAGCCAAAGTACCAAACATCATGGCACCAAACATCATCCCTGCAAGTGCTGTACTCGCAAGCATGCCTGCCTGAACCGCTGTTAATCCCCAATCTTTCATCAATAAAGGCAGCGCAACACCATTGATCGCTAAGTCATAACCATCAAATAAAATAAGAATTAGACACCACATCATGATGCTGAAATGCGATTTTGTGAACTTAGCGTTATCGACAACGCTATTCACATTCATTGTGCTTGTAGACATTGAACCTCACCTCCAATTGTGAGTTTTATTTTTCGCTACAATGCCGTTTTTGAATGTAAATTGTCCAAAATTACAAAGGTATAGCCCCATACCTTTCAGATATATCCATGTCGTTTGGGAATAAAATGTCATAAAAACTTCGATATTTTTGAAATATTTATACATAAAAAAATCGATGGACTGTAGGTCTAGTTTTTATAATGATTAATTATCAATGTGTTACTAGAAGCTAAATCACAATTAGACGATAGATTATTTGATATGAAAATTGTCAGAATAAACCTCAAATTTTAGAGAAAAAAATCGCAGCTCTACGATCTAAGTCGTAGATTTCTAAATCATAAGTCATCAGACATCACTTAAGTCGATAATTAGGCATTTAAACTGTTGTTTTAGCTGACTTACATTCAGATTTTCCAGCATTTTAAGCTGAGAATTCCCTCAATTGATGATTTTTGAATGCGTTTATTGTCTAAGAATCATCCATTTTTAAATAATTCAAGTCTCAATTTATCAATAATTTTCTCATTTTCCTATTCTATTCTTCTGCTTTTCTTCTTATTTTTCGCTTTTCTTCCGACATAAAAAAACACCCCCTGACATATCAGGGGGTGTTTTCGAATAATGAGCTGGCGATGACTTACTCTCACATGGGTAACCCCACACTACCATCAGCGCTAAGAGGTTTCACTTCTGAGTTCGGGAAGGGATCAGGTGGTTCACTCTTG